>CALUVI010000043.1 GCA_944324185.1 Candidatus Gastranaerophilales bacterium
ACATGGTTTACGGCACAAATGGTCAAAAACTTTAATGAATTTACTTTGTTTTTCTAAAATTGTTACATTTCGTAACATTATTTTACCCTTCTGGATTAAGAATTATTTTTTTTAATATGATATTCTGGTTTTTATGAAGAGAGTTATAACTTTAATACTTATTATTTTAATTTTGGGAATTGTTTTAAAAGCGTGTATAAAACGTGATATTCCGTATTCTTTTCCTGAAAGAATTGAAAAACATGATTTAGAAGAGATAAATTATCCGCCTGATAATAAAAATGTAACGATAGACGGAATAGATTATTTACAATCGCAGGCACCTGTCGGAAAATTTGGCGGTGAACTTATTGTTTCAACAATCGGTGAAGGTCCGAAAACGTTTAATCCTTGTAATACAAAAGATGCAACTTCTCAGGAGATGGCAGGGATCATGTATGACGGACTTGTGACCACTAACCCGAGAACCGGTCAGGTGGAGCCGCTTCTTGCTAAATCATTTGAAATCAAAGGAGACGATTACATAATACATTTGAGAAAAGGGGTAAAATGGACTGACGGAAAGCTGATTACTGCTGATGATGTTATGTACACTTATGAGGAGATTGTGTTTAAAGGACTTGGGAATCCTTCGACAATGGATGCTATGAAAGTCGACGGCAAGCTTCCCGAGTTAGTAAAGATTGACGATTATACAGTAAAATTTACGACCCCTAAACCTTTTGCGCCTTTTTTGCGGCAGCTTTCATATTCAATTGTTCCAAAGCATTATTTTAAAAAATATTCTGATCAGGGCGAATCTGTTTTTAATGCCTTTTTAAGCCCGAATACACCGCCTCGGGAAATAGTATCAAATGGAGCTTTTAAATTAAAGGAATATGTGGCGGCGCAAAGAGTCGTATATGAGAGAAATCCTGATTATTATAAAATTAATGCCAATAACCAAAAGTTACCTTATTTGAATAAAGTTGTTTATATGATAGTCGGTGATATGAACAACGAGATTTTGAAATTTGAAGCAAAAGAGATTGATGTATTGGGGTTGAGAGGCTCAGATGTCGCAAGATACAAGATTAGAGAGCCGGAATCAGATTACATTATTTATAATATAGGACCAAATACAGGGACAATGTTTCTTGTAATAAATTTAAACAACCGAAAAGATAAAAACGGTAAACCTTATGTAGATCCAGTAAAGCACAGCTGGTTTGCAAATAGAGACTTTAGGGCGGCAATTGACTGGGCAATTGACAGAAAAAGTATGGTGGAAAATATAGCCTCAGGGGTTGCAGACCCGCTTTTTACGGCAGAGAGTCTGAATTCTATATATTTAAATAAATACATAAAAGGTCATCCGAGGGATTTAGATGTCGCAAAGAAATCACTGTTCAAAGCGGGTTTTTTCAATGACCGCGGTGTGTTGCGTGATATGTACGGTAACAAAGTTGAATTTGATCTGTATACAAATGCCGGAAATCTTGAGCGTGAAGCACTGGGTGTTATGATAAAGCAGGATTTGGAAACTCTCGGAATGAAAGTTAACTTTAGACCTCTGGAGTTTAATTCTCTTGTAAATAAATTAACAAATACGCATGATTGGGATATGGCAATTATGGGCTTGACAGGCTCTCCTCTGGAACCTCATGACGGTAAGAATGTCTGGACATCGGGAGGCAGTCTTCATATGTTTAACCAGAGACCGCAGAATTATAAATACGATGACAGGTTAAGCTGGGAGAAAGAACTTGATGAAATATTTAAAGAAGGGGCTTTGAAGCTCTCATTTGAAGAAAGAAAACCTTTGTATGACAGATATCAAACGATTATTTACAACCAGAAACCTATAATTTATCTGTATTCTCCTTTAAGAATTATTGCAATAAGGAAAAAATTTAAGAATGTCTTTCCGACTTCGCTTGGCGGGCTAATTTACAATCTGGATGAGATTTATATTGATTGAAGGAAATAATATGGAACTATTAAAGTTTATAACAAAACGAATATTGCAGGTAATACCGCTTCTTATAATTGTTTCATTGATAAGCTTTTTTATAATAAGGTTATCTCCGGTAGATCCGCTTGCTGAACTCCGGTTAAACCCCTCTATTTCACAGGAAACTCTGGATAAAGAGATAAAAAGGCTTAATCTGGATAAGCCGATTTGTATTCAGTATCTTTCCTGGGCAAAATCATTTATAAAAGGTGATCTCGGGTATACTTCCGCAGGAGAGAAAGTATCTGTAAAATTAAAAGAGCGGATTCCTAATACTCTTCTTTTGACACTAGTTGTAATTTTTATGACCTGGGCAATCGGGATTCCGCTCGGGATTCTTGCTGCAGTAAAAAAAGAGTCGGTTCTTGACAGGACTCTGACTGTACTTGCGAGTGTAGGAATGGCAATTCCCTCCTTCTTCTTTGCAATACTAATGCTTATTTTTGCGGTAAAAACAGGGTGGTTTCCGGTGGGCGGGCTTACAAGTTATGATTTTAACGAGCTTTCTTTCTTCGGGAAAATTACAGATATAGCAAAACATCTGTTTTTGCCGGCAATTGTACTGTTTACAATATCTCTCTCCGGGCTTCAAAGACAAATGAGGGCGAATATGCTCGAAGTTCTGGATAGTGATTATGTGAAGTTTGCGCGGGCTAAAGGTTTAAGTGAGGGCAAAGTATTATTTAAACACGCATTGCGCAATGCCATAAATCCCATGATAACACTTCTGGGGTTTGAATTTGCAGGACTTTTGAGCGGTGCCGCTTTGACTGAATACGTGTTCCAGTATCCGGGGCTCGGAAGACTTATTCTGGAAGCGGTCTTGAAATCGGATATTAATCTTGTAATGGCGTCCTTGATGATGGGAACAATAATGCTTATTCTCGGGAATCTTATAGCAGATATTCTGCTTATGATTACAGACCCGCGGGTACGTACGGCAAAAGACGGGGAAAAGGGGTAAAGGGGAATGTAGTAAACAATAGGCGACAAATTCTGAAAATAAAGTGCGACGCTAGTTTTTGTGTTGTTCTCCCTGAGTGAGTGAGGGCGGGGGTGATAATTTTAAGAATCAGCACCCATCCTAACCTTCCCTCAAAGGGAAGGAACAACGCCATATCCGATACACTGAAAATATTCTAGCCATCCCCTCCGGCAAGGGAGCAGGGTAAATATATAAGAGGAATTTAATGGAAATAATAAGAAAAATATTTGAGGATAAATTTGCTAAAGCGGCATTCATAATACTGGCAATTATGTATGTGATTATTCTGTTTGCGGATTTTATAGCCCCGTATTCCAATATGTATTCAAACAGAGCTATGTCTTACGCGCCGCCATCTAAAGTGTATACAATAGATGAAAACGGAAAATGGTCGCTTCCTTATACCTATAATTATATTAGAGAATATGAACCTGTACTTATGCAGACAGTATTCAAGCAGGACAGGAGCAAAAAATACTACATAAAGCTTTTTCCGAAGGCAGAAGAATACAAATTTTCAGGCTTATTTAAGACTCAAAGGCATTTATTCGGTGTAGAGAATGGCGGTGAGTTGTATCTCTTAGGAACTGATATAAACGGCAGAGATGTTTTTTCAAGACTTCTGTTCGGCGGAAGAATTTCTATGACAGTCGGGTTTCTTGCTCTATTAATAGTTTTTCCCATAGGGCTGATATACGGCGGAATTTCAGGTTACTTTGGCGGAATTGTTGATACTCTGATGATGAGGTTTGCAGAAGCAGTAATGGCTATTCCAAGCTTTTATTTGCTTATAATACTTGCAGCCATTCTTCCTGCAGGTATGACAAGTGTAGAACGATTTGCCTTGATTGTCGTGATTCTTGCTCTAATCGGCTGGGCAGGGTTTGCAAGAGTTGTGAGAGGAATGGTTCTGTCTATTAAAAATGAAGATTTTGTTCTTGCAGAAAAAACAATCGGAGCTTCAAATCTCAGGATAATTTTGAAACACATTCTTCCGCAGACAACAAGCTATGTAATTATTGCAATGACACTTAGCGTTCCTTCCTATATTCTTGCAGAATCAGGCTTAAGTTTTTTAGGCTTGGGTATTCAGCAGCCGGATGCAAGCTGGGGAAATATGCTTAAGGAAGCGCAGGAGTTTACGAATATTCTCTATCGTCCGTGGCTTCTGGCGCCGGGTGGGCTGATTTTTATTGCTGTTCTTGCATTTAATGTTCTGGGGGATGTAATAAGAGATATTCTTGATCCAAAATCAAGAAAACGAGTGTAAAAAGGGTATAAAAAAGGGGCGGCGATTGAAAATCGCCGCCCCTTTCTATTTATTGATAATGAATCAATTATCCCAGTATGTCATCCAGGTCTCCTAAGATACCTTCGTGGTTTCCGCCGCAGTTACAGTTACATTCAACCTTACCTGTAATATCAACTGTAATATTGTGGTCTTTAATAGCTGCCAATATATCATCTAATTTAGCCATTAATGCGGAATCATCATAGGTTGAGTCATTGATGTTGTTAATAAGATTTATGATTGTATCCATTTTCTTCAAGATAGCCTCACTATTAGCATTAGATAAGCTCATAAACTCATCAAGTTTTTTCAGTATAGCATCAACATCTACATTGCCGCCGCCGTTGCCAAGATGTGCAATGATTTCATCTTTTGCAGCTTCAATTGTAAGTTTAATAACATCCATTTTGCCGTCAATGCTTTCAAGCAAGCTATTGTTCTTAGAAGTTAATTGCAGTAATTCGCTCAACATCTTTTCTAATGATGACAGATCTACATTGCCGCCTTCACCTACGCTGATATTACTGATTGCATCAATAATCGCAGTAGTGTTGCTATCCATTTTTTCAAGAACTTTGTTGAGTAATGCCTCAAGATTTGAAGTGTCGCCGCCTCCGACAGAGATATTATTAATTGCTGTGACAATTTTATTTAACTGACCGGTAATATCAACACCAAGCTTGTCGATTGCATTAAGTATATTCTGCTGGAATTTTTCATCCTGATCCTGGATTTTAGCAAGCAGCTGAGCAATGGCATCCAATTTTTCGCTGTTATTCATTGTTGCTTCTAAGATTCTGTTTAATACATCAGTATAGTCTGTTCCAACATTAGCAAGCAGTGCAAGTACAGTTTTCTGGAATTCAGCATCCTGATTTTGAATTTTTGCAAGTAACTGATTAGTAGCGTCAATCTTATCACCGTTGGCAGCAATTGCATCAAGCAGTTTTTGTAAGTCTTCTTGAGATATACCGCCATTGTTGTACTGATTCAACAATTGTTCAAGCAGATTGTTTGTAACATCTGTTTTGTCATTATTTTCTTTAAGATACTGTTCAATTCTTTCAAGAGCAGCTTTAATGTCTGAATTGTCAGGGAATACTTCATCAAATTTGCCCATGATAATGTCAAGTTTATTGTTGATATCTTTTCCGATTGATTCAATTGATGCGAGAATTTCAAGCATTTTTTCCAATTTATCTTGTGTCATTCCGTCCATATTTTGAAGTTCTTCAAGAATTTGCTCAAGTGTCATGCCGTTTTCTTCATTAATCTGGATATCTTCTTTTTGATTAGCAATAACATCAAGTAACAAGTTTTTCAACTCTTCAATGTATTTGTCAAGAGCTTCCATTGTGTTTGCCTGACCGGTTTTAATCGCATTCAATATTTCAGTAAGCTTATCACTAATATTTTGACCGTTAATTGTAATGTTTTCGTTTGTAGCGGCAACAAGTGACTCTAAGGTCTGTACAGTAGAATTAATATTTGTCAGAATTTCAATGATTTCATCCTGTCCGTATATTAATTGCTCATTCTGATCTTTCATCGTCAGCAGATCATTTGCTATATTTTTCAAATAGAAATTGTTATCTGTTAACAGTTTGATTATTTGATCACCGTACTCGTCAACCTTATATCCTAATTCGTCCATTTTAGCTAGCAGGGCATCAATACCTTCTTTGAATGCATTGATGAGAGCTGTTTGATCATTCTGCGGTATTGTTATATTTACCTGTATCCATGAGTTGAATTCTGTTGGGTCCTCATCACCAAAATCAGAACAGCTGGTCATTGAGGCGGCACCTGCTACCACAGCCGCAGCACCTGTAGCTTTTGCCATTGCCGGAGAAATTTTTAATAAATTCATAATTTTAGGCAGATCTTTTGCAAATTTTGCGGCTCCAACCCCTCCAACAAACATCAGGGCGATATCAGCAGCATTCATATCTTCGACAAAGTCAGCAAATCCTTCAAGCAATGCTCTTTCGGAACCTGTATAATTAGCAGCTGCAGCTCTTATTTTATCAGCTCCCCAGTTGCCAACCTGATCTATGGCTTCAACAGCATCAGCTGCAAGTCCTGCACCTGTTACATATTTTGCTACTTTCCCGGCTGTTTCGGAACCTGTAATTTCAGTCACGCCTTTTTCAACATTTTCCGCATAATCAGTAACCATATCTGTTGCTGTACGAGTCGTGGCACCAATCAATGCACCTGTTGTTTCAATGAATCCGTCGCTGTTATTCCAGGCTTTTACAAAATTTTGCCCGTAATCTGAAAAATCACTCTTGATTTTACTCCAGGCTTTTGCAAAGAACCCTTGCTCTTCCGCTTTTTCTTCCGGCTTAGTTTCATTTTTTACAGAAACAAGCTGCCCATTGTCATTGACAGCAAAATGGCTGCCGGTCAAACCTTCCTGTTTTAAGAAATAATCTTCCTTTAATTGAGTGCCGTCAGCTGCGAAGTATTTAAATGTATTTTTACCTGAAGCGTCTTTATATACTTCAACTCTTCTTCCTGATTTCAAGGTAAATTTATGTACAGGCTTTCTTTCTAACCCGTCGACCGGTGCACCAGGATCACCGCCCAGTTTCTCCAGATCGGCAGCTTCCTGTGCTGTCAGTCCCAGCTTCTGTGCTGCTTCCTTGAAGTCTACATTATGCGCTCTGGCATAATTTTGAACCTCATTAAAACTAACTTTTGCATTCATAAATTGTTACTCCTTTCTAAATTTTCATAACAATACAATCCTACTTTGCTATAGTTAACGGCATTTTTTTTCAAAACTTTAGCATTTTTCATGTAATTGTTACAAAATTTAATAATACAGCACCGTAATGCTGATTATTCTTAATTCCCTCGTTTTGTCTATGAATTATAAAAGTTTTTTTATTCTAAAAAATTTACTCTTTGTAACGAATTTGTTACAAAGAGCAGTTTCAGATTCTCAAAATACTCTAAAAGACTGATTGAAAAATACTTTGTAACATTATATCCTATTTAAAGTGAGGTTGCTCGTGAATAAGCATCAATTAAAGAAACAAATACTCCAGAAAGAATTACAAATAAAGAAATTACATTTACACCAATCTTCGACTGATTTTTGCAATCAGCTTTATAATACGTTGATATTGGAAAAAGCTATTTTGAAAAAAGAACTGGAAAATCATGAGAAGAACTATTTTATTGAGATGATAAAAGGTGTTTTGCCTTCAAAAAAGAAGCTCATATGTGATTACTGGAAAAAATAAGATATAAAAATTATTATTTTTAATTTACCCCTTAAATAGTTTATGGTATAATTTTATTTGAGGATAAAATGTTAACTATAGACTATGATTCTAAAAAATCAATACGCAAGGCTTTCGGGGAAGAGCTTCTTGAGTTGGGCACAAAGAATTCAAAAATTGTTGCACTCGACGCAGATTTATCAGGTTCTACTCAAACATCTTTGTTTGCAAAAGCCCATCCTGACCGTTTTTTTGATGTGGGAATAGCAGAACAGGAGCTGATAACTACCGCTCTCGGGCTTTCTCTGGAAGGTTTTATTCCTTTCGCTGCCACTTTTGCTGTATTTGCAGCCGGAAGAGCGTATGATCAAATAAGGAATTCTATTTGTTATCAGAAATCAAATGTAAAAATTATCGGGGCTCACGGGGGAATTACGGTAGGAGAAGATGGTGCAAGCCATCAGGCTCTTGAAGATATATCTTTAATGCGGACAATACCGAATATGACGGTCATTGTCCCTTCTGATTATGAACAAACCCGTCAGGCTGTTCGTTTTGCCTCGGAATATAACGGTCCTGTGTATATAAGACTTTCAAGAATGGATGTCCCGGACGTGTATGATAAAAATTATAAATTCGATATAGGCAAAGCTGTTGTTTTAAAAGAAGGTGCAGATGTCAGTCTTATTGCAACAGGTGATATTTTGAGCGAAGTTATTAAAGCTTCTGAAATACTGAAAGAAAACGGAATAAATGCTGATGTTATAAATGTACCTGTCATAAAACCTCTGGATTGTGATAGTATAATAAAAAGCGTTATTAAGACAAAACTTGCTGTTACAATAGAAAATCATTCCGTAATAGGCGGACTTGGAGCTGCCGTTTGTGAATGTGTATCAGAGAATTCTCCTTGTAAGATTGTTAGAATAGGAATTAAAGATACATTCGGGCAGAGCGGAAAACCGGATGAACTTCTGAAAGAGTACGGGTTGGATGCTGAAAGTATTGCAAATAAGGTTATTGAGTTAAAGAAATGATACAATTAAGATCTGTTACAAAAAAATATAAAAATAATTATGCATTGAAAAATATTAATCTTGATATTTTGTCAGGAGAGTTCGTTTTTATAACCGGAGCTTCCGGTGCCGGAAAATCAACATTGATGAAAATGCTTTATAAAGAAGAAACCCCTACGACAGGTACCGTGCTTATAGGCGGGATTAATATTGCTAACCTTCCCCCTGAAAAAGTTCCTAACCTCAGAAGATGTATGGGAATTGTTTTTCAGGATTATAAACTTCTCCAAAATCAAACGGTTTACGATAATATTGCATATGTTATAAGAACTCTGGGTATAAGTTCATCGGATATAAGAACAAGAGTAACCGGCGCATTGAAGGTTGTAGGACTTCTTGATAAAGCCAAGGCTAAGCCTACCGAACTTTCCGGCGGTGAACAGCAAAGAGTCAGTATAGCCCGTGCGCTTGTAAACGGACCACCTTTGTTGATTGCGGATGAACCTACAGGCAATCTGGATCCTAAAAACTCCTTGGAAGTTATGCAGATTCTGGAGCAAATTAATCAAAGAGGTATAACGGTAATTGTATCAACTCACGATTATACACTGGTTGATCGCTTTAGAAAAAGAGTGTTAACTCTGGAAAAAGGTGAAATAATAAGAGATATTCAGGCAGGTACGTATGGACAATAGCAGGCAGCAATTAAAATCACAGGTTAAAAAGCACATTCCCAAAGATTGGTTATGTGAGCTGCGCATTGCTTATCGTATAGTAATGGAAGCCGTAAATGATATTAAAAGAACCGGTATTATTAATCTTGTAATAATAACAACCATGGCAGCTATTCTTACTCTTTTCGGCGTATTGTTCAGATTTACGCTGTCGCTGTCAACCTTTGCAAATGAACTGGGGAATGTTCTTGAAATATCAGTTTATCTGAAGCAGAATACCTCTCCTTCAATTGTGAAAGACAGGATAGTTGAGATAAAACATGTAAAATCTGTAATATTAAAAACAAAGGAAGAGTCCTGGAACAGTCTGAAGCAGGAACTGGGGCTGCATGATATTACAAATCCTCTTCCTGATACTTTGAGAGTAAGAGTTGATAAACCGGAAAACATAGGAGAAGTATTTAATCAGATTAAACCTATTGCCGGTGTTGAAGATATCGGTTATGCAAAAGAACTTGCTAAAAAGATGCAGGTGCTCGCTAATGTAGTTAATACTACCATGGTTTTTGTTATAATTATTTCAGCTGCTTTAACAATAACAATAATCAATAATACAATCCAGCTGGTCATACAGTCAAGAAAAGAAGAAATAGAGATAATGCGCCTTATGGGGGTTAGTAACTGGTATATTAAAACTCCTCTTATTATGCAAGGTGCGTTTTATGGCTTTGTATCTTCAGTAATTGCGGTATTACCTCTAAACGGAATTCAAGGGTTATTAATAAATGTACATAAATTCTTTCTTATTCCAAATCCGCAGTTTGCACAAAATATAGTAATAATAACGTTACTCTTAATAGGTACAGCATTTGGTGCTATCGGAAGTTTCTTGTCAATAAAAAAACATTTACAAGTATAAAGTAGGTGATAAAAATGGATAAAACAATAGAATTAGTTAATAGTGTAAAAGACATACATGCTATGCCAAGCGTAATCGTAAAAGCGCTTAATATAATGAAAAAGCCGACTGCAAGTATGAAGGAACTCGGTGATATTGTTATGTTTGACCAATCTCTGACGATTAAAATTCTTGCGCTTGTAAATTCCGCATATTATGGTTTTTCGCAACAAATTAGTTCAATTAATATAGCGCTGTCGCTTCTGGGGATGGTAAAGGTTAAAAATATTATTGTTGCAGTCGCAATGAAGCCTATGATGTCAAATCAGGGTGATAAAGAGTTGTGGAAACATTCAATGCGTGTTGCCGCCGGATGTGAGTATCTTGCAAATCTTACAAAGATTATGGATTCTGATGAAGCTTTTATTGCAGGATTTGTTCATGATGTCGGTAAGATGGTTTTGCATATGTCTAATGAAAAATTGTATTCAAAAGTAATTAATGCTGTAAATGACGGAGCGGATATTCTAGAAGCTGAAAGGAAATATTTCGATTCTGACCATGTAAAAACGGGTTCTTTGCTGGCAAAAAGATGGCAGCTTCCGATTCTGCTCGCTAATATAATTTCTTATCATCATGCGCCATCACTATCTTCAATTCCGGTTCCGTGCAGTCTGGTTTGCCTTATAGATACATTGGTTCAGGAAAACTTCAATCCTAATGCTATTGATAAAGATTTTCTGAAAACACTTGGTATTGATTTTGCGGATGTTGAAGATTTACGCGAAGCGATTTTACAAAAAGCAGAGTTGTTAATTTCAGAACTTGCATAGGTTGGTGCTTATGCAGAGCAGGATTGTATTGGTATCAGATGATTCTGACTTTTTTGAATACATTTTTTCTAAATTTCTGCTCAGGAAAAATGATGTGGTATACAGGCTTAAATTTGCTGAATTGCCGGAGAAAATGTATCAAATAAAGCCGTCTGTTTTAATATTAAACAGTGAAAACGCAAAAAATCAAACTCTGGAATTATTGAATATATCAGATTGTATTCCGGCAATTGTATTTGCCTATAATGAAGAGGAATACTTCAGGATAAAATTGTACCAAAATGGTGCGTTTGCAATGATAACACCTGTAACTTCCGACGAAGAGTTCCAGGCAATCCTGGTTTCGGCTCTCGGGTTTACTTCTATTGCAGAGCAAAATTCCCGTTACAGGGAAATGCTTGTAAAAAAGAATCTAATAAAGCCTGCAAACGAAGTATTGCTTGATTATAATTCAGTGTTGGAACAAGAATTGGAAAAAAATAATAAAAACTTGGCGCCATCTGTTCTTGTTGCAATATCACCGGATGAGAAAACTAAATTCTTGCTCCGACCTAATCAGCTGGAAACAGTAATTTTGAGTAATATAAGAAGAAACGATTTGCTTATGAATTATGCGGTAAACAAATATTTTTTACTCCTTTACGATATAGATATAGAGGATGCAAAAAAGATTTGGGCAAAGATATGCAGGCAGATACCGGAGAAAATATATGCCGGGTTTGCAAAAACTTTTTCAAAAAGCCGTCAGCAGCTTGTAAACGAAGCGCTTAATAAGCTTCATGAAGCTATTAATTATGAAAAAGTTTATTCAAGTATGGCAAAAGCTGATGATACTTCCGGACGGAAAAACTTTAAACTTTTCAGACAAGAGTTGAATAAAAAAATTGAAAATACAGTAATTCCGGTATTTTATCACATAAAACAAAAGTACGAAGATAAATTATTCGGGGTCGCTATTGAGCAGAAATCGGGCGACGGGTTTATCTCTCTCGGGCTTAGAGACAGATACGCTTCTGCTTTTTTTAAGATTACAGCGCCCGGATTTGCTAATATAAATATCGATATAACGTACGCGTCTTCTCTTGATAATATTGATTCAAAACGAATTTCTCTCTCCTCAGAGGAGTTTGAGGCAGGTTTGCTGGAGGATTTACTGGAACAGTTTATACAGGAATTTAAAAAGGAGATAAACTATGGCACAACTTAATATAGAAAACAGTCTGGTTTTGATTATTGATGTTCAGGAAAAATTGTTAAATGCAGTGTTTAATAAAGAAACTTTAGAGAAAAAAGCCGGAGTTATTGCAAAAGCTGCTAATATTTTAAATATTCCGGTAATCGTAACAGAACAGTACCCGAAAGGTCTCGGCTCAACAGTAGAGTCTTTAAAAAATGGGCTGGGGGTAGATACAAAATATTTTGAAAAAACAGCTTTTTCAGCGCTTGAGAATGAGGAAATTCTGGAAGCTGTAAAGAGCTATAATAGAGACCAGATATTAATATTCGGTATAGAAACTCATATTTGCGTAAGCCAGACAGCAGAAGCATTGATTATGGAAGGGTATGATGTAAATGTTATAAAAGATGCGTGCGGTAGCCGTGCTGAAGTTGAGTATCTGGCTGGATTAGAGAGAATGAAGGATAACGGAGCTTATATTATGACTGCTGAAATAGCACTGTTTGAATGGCTAAAAAGTTCAAGACATCCTAATTTTAAAGAGGTTCAGGCTCTGATAAAATAACGTTTACATTTTATCGATTTTTAGTAACACTTTTTTCAACCGGTCGAGTTTTGCCTTAGAAGTTCCGAGACCGGTGAGAAGAAGTGTTGACTTGTTGTTTGTTCGCTCGTCTTCTATATAGAACTTTTCAAATAGAAGCTCTGAAAGCCTGTAACCGCTCATGCCTTCTTTTTTTATCAAAATTTTGGTTGGATCGTCTCCATAAAATTCTATGTTTTTTAGAGAATTTTTAATCTCATTTATCTGCTTAATCAAAAACTCAATATTTTGTTTTCCCTTTTTTGATTTCAAATAATTTATATTTGCTTCTATAGTTGCAAGCATAGGATATGAAGGAGATGTGGTATTTATCATATTTAATGCGTTTAGCGGATCTAAGTCGCTGTTTGTGTGCAGTAGCGCAGTCGGATTAATTCCACCGGCTGTCTTATGCAGCGACTGGACTGTAAAATCCGCATAAGGAATAGCGCTTTGCGGCAGATTATCAGAAAATGGATATAGTGCCCCGTGCGCTTCATCAACAATTAGATAAACGTTGTATTTTTTACAAATTTTGCTTATTGCATTTATATTAGGAACAATTCCTTCATAACTCGGTGATGTTATAACGATTACTTTTGGAGAATGTTTTTTTATAAGAGCTTCGACTTCTGCAGGTTTTATAGCTTCAAAAATTCCCCAATCTTCATTATAAGGAAGATTGTATTCAATAATTTCAGCACCGGCAAGTTTTGCTCCGTTTTTATGGCAGCGATGAGCATTGTCCCAGATTAGAATTTTGTCCCCTTGCCGGCAGCAGGTAAGTATAGCAGCATGAATTCCGCTTGTTGAACCATTGGTTAAAAATTTTGTAGATTTTGTACCATATATTTTTGAGGCTTTTTGTTCGGCTATTAATAATGCCTCTTCGGGATTTAATGCGTCAATTTCAGATATATCAGCTCTGTACCACTGGTAGAATTTGTGCAGAATACATAAATTCCCGCTATGGCTTGGCGTGGTAAACAGTGTGGTTTTATTTTTCTTTTTTATAACAGAGACTAAATTCATATTCTAATCATACCAAAAACAGGAAAAATTTGATTAAGTGTATTTTATACTATTTTAAAATCATCCTAAAGTATTACTATTTTTAGCTTACAACCCTCTTGAGAATGGATTAAGTGTATGATATAATAATAGTAGAGGATTGAATAAGTTCTCGAAAATGCATTCTGAAGAGTCAAACTTTTTGGATGTGAAAATTGAATAGGGGGTAATTGACAGGATAAAACAAGCTTGTTATTACCTGCAAATTTATTACAGTGCTTTACTATAAATTTATATTTACCCCCACGGAGTGTTATAGCCCCACACCACTCCTTAATAAAAAAGGTATCTGTTACTTAAGACAAGTATGATGAGAGCAATGGATACGATTTTAGTACAACGACCCCAATTTGAGAAAGCTGCAACGAGTGCGGCAGGTATAGGTATTGCCTTATGTCTGCTGCTGTCTCAGAATACATTATTATCAGCCAAAGACATAGGAAATTTAACAGGAATTTCTCCGACATTAAATTATGTACGACAAGAGCAGCAATTACATGACCCCGCATATTTTGAAGAAGAAATTTCACAAAAATACAATGGTTTAGAAGTAATAGAAGTTGAGAAAGGTGTTAAACATGTCAGAATGATAAGATTTTATAAAAACAAACCCGTTCGGATAAATATAGTAGAGTTGTCACTCGGGGTAAATCAAGGGTTAACGGTTGAGCCGTCAATAGCATCGGATACGCTGGCTTCAAGAAGAAAAATTTCAACTATAGCTCAAAGAGACGATGCAATTGTTGCAATTAACGGAGGGTATTTTAAACCTCAAACCGGAGTACCGCTTGGAACTTTAATGATAAATAAAAAAGTTTACACAGGACCGATTTATGACAGAGTGGCAATGGGGATTTTTGATAACGGATTTGATATGGCAAGGGTTCAATTGAAAGCAGAATTAATAACCAATAAAGGGGGTGTCAAAATTGATAATGTCAATCAGCCTAGAATGTTGTCAGTCCATACAATTGTATATACGCCGGATTGGGGCGAATATTCTCCGCCTACTCCGAAGTATGGTATACAGCTAGTAATTTCAGACGGAAAGCTTATACGTGTAACAAAAGGAAGAAATCAGATTCCTAAAGACGGTTATGTAATAGTCGGACCGCAAAAGAATTTGAACAAGATAGCAGATGCCGGAAAGTTCAAGTTAAATATTAAACTAAATCCGGAGTGGAGAGACGTAAACCATATAATCAGCGGAGGACCATATTTAGTTAAAAATGGTGATATATATGTCGATATGACGGCTCAAAAACTTGGCTCGGTAGGCGGAAGAAACCCGAGAACAGCAATAGGATATACTAATGATAATCATTTAATAATGCTTACGGCAGATGGAAGAGAAGGCGCTTCAATAGGTTTAACCTTGATGGAACTTGCAAATCTAATGAAAGAGCTGGGTTGTGTTAATGCAATGAACCTTGATGGCGGCGGGTCAACAGTTATGTACGTAAACGGTAAAGTTGTTAATAAGCCGGCTGTACAGGGCGGAATTCCTCTTTCACATACATTAACAGTCAGAAAAATAAGTTAGAATTTATTTCCCATAATACATATAACCCCTATGGGAGTAAACAAACTGCCCCTGATCGATTTTCGGTCAGGGGTTTGAGTATTTTGCAGTTTAAGAAGTTACACTTGTCATCAAAGACGCTTGTTTTTTTTGTTCAATAATCGTGTTTTCTTCTCCAATCGGGGTGGAGAAGAGGTTGTTGCCCTATTAACGCCTACCCGTAGCCCCTTGAGAGCTAGGGGGCTGAAAACTCATCCTCCCTCTCTGCGTTCTCTCAACACTTCCTCCGCAACGGGGACAAACTTCAACCCCTACCCGCTCAAGAGGGAATGCGCACAGCCGCTCTCCGGCAGAATTGTAAATTTTTGTAACAATATTTCTAAAAACCCTAAAGTTTTCAAAAAAAATGCCGTAATACAAAGTATAAAGAAAAGAAAAAAGGAGTAGAAAAATGACAGACGGAATCGGAAGACTTTCAGGATATGGAAATTATGGCGTAGGCGGATATGTGCCGCAAAGACGTGAGGATGTTTCAAAGGAAGAAAAGCCTCAGGATCAAGCTTTGGTAAATAATCATGAAGAGACTCAGGTAGACCCTTCCAAGGTTATGGAGTTTCTTGCAAATAATAATTTCTTCGTAGCAGCCCCTGCTGCGGCAGAAGTTGGTGAGGTAGACGCTGCAACCCGGGATAGAGTAGCGGGCTATATGGAACAGTTTGAAATGATTTACGGTGTTGTACAGGAAGAGTTCGGCGAGGAACTTGCTCCTGCCGTAATGGATGTAGTGATGGACAAATTAATGGGCATGACTGAATAAGTTTTCTTACACGCAATTTTTCTACACTTGTAATTAAAAAGACTAATTTTTTATTAGTCTTTTTTTTTATTTTGACTCCTAACAAGTTGGCGCGCAAAAAATTTTTTTTCATGTTTTAAAGCTTATAGGACTTAAGTTAAAAAGGAGAAATTTTATGCAATCCAGTATGACAATTAAATCTGCACAACCTGCAGTTGCCTTTAAGGCAAGCTTTGATGATAAATTCTTGAACGCCGCAGATGCTTATTATAAGAAGCTGAATTCACCTGCTAAATATAAACAATTCTGTTCTGCCGTAAGAAGATTTGTAGAAGTTCCTGAGTCTGATAATATAACTATTCGTTACACAAAAGGTTTTGCAAACGGCAAACCTTCGCACATGCTGTATGCTTCAAATAAAGGACAAGACATTCTTTTAACAGCAAAAGATCAGTTTAGAAAATTGTTAGAAAAATTTTCTTACATGAACGAGTATGAATTTAAATTGAAAACAGGCTTGTTAAAGAAGGATTAACCCCCTTGTATAATGGATTTTACAAGCCATGTAAAGATTTGTAAAAGATAAATAAAAATTTTTAAACAAGGGTGTTGACATTTAAAATTGATGAAATATGATAATAAATGTCGGTTGAGAGAACCGGCGCAGACAAAATAAATAAGTCTGCAGGGTTAAAATCCCGTGTTGATGAAGTATGAAATATACAACCGGAGGAATTGAGTAGTCTGGTCATCTTCACAAATTGCACAAACGAAAGCCTTAATATTTTATATAAATAGCAATAAAAAGCAAAGGCTTGTTGTTGATTAAGTTATGCACCTTGACAACAGAATAGAAAAAGACGAAAAACTTGTTAATTTCGAAAGAAGATGGACAACGAGAAGAATAAATGAGCTA
>CALUVI010000044.1 GCA_944324185.1 Candidatus Gastranaerophilales bacterium
TACAAGTCTGGCGTCATTGCGAGGGAACAGCCAAAACAGCCCGAAGCAATCCAGAACAAATTTGACAACCTAATAAAAATAGATTGCCACGAAAATCAGAGATTTTCTCGCAATGACAGCACTCCGGTGGGTAAACCTACAAGCCGGAAGTATTTACCCCTCTCCCGCAAGGGGCGAGGGAAAAGAAAAAAAAGTCATTCTGAACCCGACAGCAATCCGAGGGTGAAGAATCCTAAAAACAAAAATTCAATCCTTTTTCCTTTAGTTATATTTATTCTAGTCGAATATGAATCGAGAGCCCCGACGAGGGGCTCTTGAGTTTTATGTTAAAAACTCCCTCGCCCATTGTGGAAGAGCGGATTAACAGCCCCTCTCCCTAACCCTCTCCCCAAAGGGGCGAGGGGACGCGCGCTGATGTTCTATTAGTATTACCACCTCCCTAACCCTCGCCGGGGTAAATGTATTGGTTTGGTATGTAATTCTACAAGCTGAATGTTTTGCAGGGGGCGAGGGGACACGTGCTAATATTCAACTACTGTTGCGATAATTGCGTTCAACTCTTCGATTTTAGAGGGAACACGCGTTGTCACTCGATTCATGTCACGCCCAATGAGCGCTGTAGCATCTGCCCCCCTTGCGGGGGAAGTGACCGGAGGTCGAAGGGGGGGGAAAACATGAAAACCTCACCCATCCTAACCTTCCCTCAAAAGGGAAGGAATGCGCGTTGTCGTTCTATTATTACCGCATCCAAAGAACGCTGGCGCCCTCTCTCCCTGAATGAGGGAGAGTCGGAGAGGGTGACTGTTATAAACAAATACGGTTATCACCCATCCTGACCTGCTTGGTTGTCGGCGATAAACGAGCTTACGGACTTTGCTCCCGCAAAGCTCCTTCACTCTCTGCCGACAATCCGCTTCCCTCAAATGAGAATGAGATTGCAAAACCTCCGGTTATTCTGAACCCGATAGCCATTCGAGGGTGAAGAATCCCTAAAACAAAATATTACCCCCTGACAATTGACCCCTCACCCGAATTTCTAAGTTTCGCCCAGGCTCAACTTGAAATTCCACCCGTCTTGGATTATTCGGGGTGTCGGAAAGTTCACAGCTTCCCTCCACCTTACGGGCTAGGCAAAGCCGTCGCCCTACCGAAAATCCGCTCTCCCGAAATGGGCGAGGGGATGTGCGCTGATGTTCAATTATTATTCTTTCAAAACACTCTCACCTGAAATCTTCTCACCGCTGATTGTATACCTTGCTGTCTCGGTTTTCATCAAGTGGTTATCCACAAGCGAAAAAGATTCCAGGCTCAATGTATTTATCCCTGTAAAAGTATTATCAGAAAGCCTTATTGTAATTGTGTCCGTTAACATTTTGTTATCATAAGGTGCTTTTTTAGAAAAAACTATAACATTACCTTCAACTGACTTTAAAGACACTTCCGCGTTTGCTCCGCTAAAAGGATTTGATAGAGTAATTTTGTCTCCTACACGTGATAGCGTCCAAAAATCAATACTTTGAGGCTTAAAAGTCCCGTAACTGTTTGTGTCATCCAGTTTTGCTTTAACTCTCCAGCTTCCGAAAAATGCTTTTGGAACGTCATTTACAGAAACTCCCGCTTGCAAGGTGTATTCCTCTGCAAATACAAGCGGGCAAAACAATAACATCATTAATAATAAAAATTTTTTCATAGTTCTTATTATAACAAATTTATAACGAATGTCACTATTCTCCCTCTCCTTACAGGAGAGGGTTGGGGTGAGGTGAAAATTATTTTATCTGTTTTGTTTTTTTATGGTATCCTTATATTAGATTTACACGAGCGAGGGATAATTATGACAGAAACTAAAACAAGAATTGAAGATTTACCTACTGTTTATGATGCAAAATCTACTGAAGAAGAGATGTATAAGTTCTGGGAAGACGGAGGATTCTTTAAAGCTGATGCGCATTCAGACAAACCGCCTTTTACGATTGTTATCCCGCCGCCGAACGTAACAGGTGTTCTTCATATGGGACACGCTCTTGACGGAACTTTGCAGGATATTTTAACCCGCTATCACAGAATGAGCGGGTATGAAGCTCTATGGCTTCCGGGTACAGACCACGCCGGTATTGCGACGCAAGCGGTTGTTGAAAAAGAATTAAGAAAAGAAGGTCTGTCACGTCACGATATCGGAAGGGAAGAATTTCTGAAACGCACATGGAAATGGGCAAATGAGCATAAATCAGCAATTCTTAACCAGTTTAAACGACTCGGAGCTTCTTTTGACCTTTCAAGAGAAAGATTTACGTTTGACAAAGGCTGCTCGGAAGCCGTAAAAGAGGTTTTTGTTACTCTTTATAATAAAGGACTTATCTATAAAGGCGCATATATTGTAAACTGGTGTCCTCGCTGCCAGAGCGCTATTTCCGATATTGAAACAGAATACGAAACAGAACAGGGACATTTGTGGGAAATTTCTTATCCGCTTGTAGGCGAACCTGGAGCTATTATAGTTGCAACAACAAGACCTGAAACAATGTTCGGCGACGTTGCAATTGCAGTTCATCCATCTGATAAAAAGTATTCCGAACTTATCGGAAAAACTGTTATGATTCCGCTTTCAGGCAGAAGAATCCCGATTATTGCTGATGAATATGTGGACAAGTCTTTCGGAACAGGGGCTGTAAAAATTACTCCGGCACATGATCCTAATGACTACGAAGTCGGAAAACGCCATAATTTTGCACCTATCTGGGTTATTGATGAAGAAGGCAAAATGAAAGTTTGCGCGGAAGTTCCGCCGGATTATCAGGGTTTAGACAGGTATGAAGCCCGTAAAAAGATTGTTGATATGCTCAGTTACAATAACTTCTTGTTAAGAGTCAAAGACCACGAGCACAACGTAGGCAAGTGCCAGAGATGTAATACAACAATTGAGCCTCTTCTTTCAGAACAGTGGTTTGTAAAAATGGCGCCTTTAGCAAAGGAAGCTATTGCAGCGGTTAAAGACGGCAGAATTAAATTTATTCCGGAAAGATGGGAAAAGAATTACCTCGGATGGATGGAAAACATCCGCGACTGGTGTATTTCAAGACAATTGTGGTGGGGGCATCAAATACCTGCTTATTATCACAAAACAACAGGTGAAATGGTTGTAGCAAAAGAAAATCCGGATCCTGAAAATTATGTACAGGATACAGACTGTCTTGACACCTGGTTTTCATCAGGCTTGTGGCCGTTCTCAACAATGGGATTCCCTAATGCCGAAACGGATGACTTTAAAAAGTTCTACCCGACATCTGTTCTTGTAACAGGTTTTGATATTATTTTCTTCTGGGTTGCAAGAATGATTACAATGGGTCTTGAATTTACGGGCAAGGCGCCATTCTCGACCGTTTATATCCACGGGCTTATCAGAGATGAAAAAGGTCAAAAGATGTCAAAATCAAAGGGCAACACTATTGATCCTGTACAAATTATCGACAAGTACGGTTGTGACGCTTTGAGATTCACAATGACTTCGCTCTGCACGTACGGCGGACAGGATATTAAAATTTCCGACGAAAGATTTGAATACGGAAGAAATTTTGCAAACAAGCTCTGGAATGCTTCAAGATTCGTGCTTATGAACCTTGAAGGAGTTGACGACAAGCCTATTGATAAGGATAAGTTAACTCTGGTTGATAAATGGATTTTGAACCAGCTTAATGAAACAGCAAAACTTGTTAACCAGTATATGAAAGAGTACAGAATAGGTGAAATTGCGCATACTTTGTATGACTTTTTCAGAAGCGAGTATTGCGACTGGTATGTAGAAATTGCAAAAATCCAGCTTCAGGACGGCAGTTTAAAAGCTAATACCCGGAGAGTTTTGAGATATGTTCTTGACATGTCTTTAAGGATGCTCCATCCTATAATGCCTCATATAACTGAAAGAGTTTGGGGACTTATTCCGGGAGTTAAGGGTGTAAACGCATTTACACCTAACGGTGAGAATGCAAAAGCGCTTGTTGTTGCAGAATTCCCTGTATTCAATGAGGCTTTAAGCTTCCCGAAAGAAGCTGCAGAGATGAAGCTTGTATTTGATACAATCACTTCTTTAAGAAACGTAAGACAAAGCTTTAATATTTCGACTTCTGCAACTGTTGATGTTGAAATCAGAGCAGAAGGAAGCGAAAAAGAAATATTTAAAGAAATAGAGCCTTATATCCATAGGCTTGCTAAAGTTAATAATATATCTTACGCTCCAATGAACGCTCAGACTCCGCCTAAATCAGCTTCTGCAGTTGTATCAGCTTCTAAGCTTATCGTTCCGCTTGCTGATTTGATTGATTTAGATGCAGAAATCAAGCGTCAGGAAAAGAAGCTGGAGAAATTAACAAATGAGAAAAATTCTCTTGAAGGCAGAATGAAAAACGAGAAATTTGTTGCTAATGCACCGAAAGAACTCGTTGAACAGACAAATGCCAGAATAGAAGAAATTTCTACCCAGCAGAAAGCTATACAGGAATTGATTGATTCATTAAAATAAGTATGTGGATAAAGGCGCCGCTTCGTAAGAAGCGGCGCCTTTATCTAAGGAAAACACATCGTTAATACTATTTACATTCATGCAAAAAAATAGTAAGATATACTAGTTAATATAAGTATATGAGAGGATTTATATATGAAATTTCACATGCAAGTGTTAATTGCACTTGGTTTGGGGTTGAAGAGGAACTGGCATATTTTTGCCGGACTTATTCTCGGTGTTCTGGTCGGTATCTGGCTTCATAACGACCCCAGTCCTATAATAATGACAACTCTTACATTTATAGGACAGGTATTTATCAGATTAATCCAGATGGTCGTTATTCCGCTTGTAATTTCAGCAATTGTGATTGGTATTACAAGTATCGGCGACAGCAAGCAGCTTGGTAAACTCGGAACCAAGATGATTTTTTACTATACGATTATTACCGTAGCGGCTGTAACAATAGGTTCAGTGCTGGCGCTTCTTTTAAAACCGGGATTAGGTGCAGCGCATTATATAAATATAGATACAGCAATTGATATTCAATCTCAGGTTGCAGCAACTATTGAAGCCCAGAAAGGCAATCTGCTTAATATTTTCTTAGGTTTTATTCCTAAAAACCCTCTTGCTTCAATTGCAAGCGGAGATATGGTTCCTATTATTGTTTTTGCGGTAATGTTTTCTATTGCTCTTGCAAAAGTAGGTGACATAAACAGACCTTTTGTAAGCTTTTTTGAATCAATATTCGCAGCTACAATGAAAATTACCGACTGGATTATGTGCTTTGCAGCACCGGGTGTATTTGCACTCACTGCTGTAGCCGTTTCTTCCTTCGGAATCGATATTTTTATGAGTATTTCAAAATACTTAGGAGTACTGGCTCTTGGCTTTGCAATCCAGTTCTTTATTGTTTATCCGGTATTTTTGAAAATATTTTCAAAAGTTCCTGTTATGATGCTGTATGCAGCTATGGCAGAAGCAATGATGGTAGCGTTTGGAACTGCAAGTTCTTCTGCAACGCTCCCGTTAACAATAGCCTGCTGCGAAAAAAGAGGTATATCTCATAAAGTTTCAAGCTTTGTACTACCGCTTGGAGCGACCCTTAATATGGACGGAACCGCAATGCTTCAGGTAATTGCGGTTATATTCTTAACTCAGGCATACGGTGTTGCTTTAACTCCGTTTCTGGTAGTTCAAATAGCACTTCTTGCAATTGTTGCATCTTCAACTTGTGCAGGAATTCCGGGAGCCGGTTTAATTACAATAGCTCTTGTGCTTAACGGAATGGGCTTGAGTCCTGAGCAGCTTGTTGCAGGGTTTGCATTCCTGTTTACAATAGAAAGAATTACTGATATGATGCGTACGCTTCTGAACGTAACTTCTGATGCTGTAGTTGCAGCCGCAATAGCAGATAATGAGAATGAGATAAATTATGATTTATTGAATAATCCGGAAGCCTACGGAGATATTATTAATTAATAATAGCTGTTTTTAATTAATATAAAATATAAAAGGTCAGCTAATTTCTGACCTTTTTGATTATTCAGAGTTATTACGCATGTTTATCTATTTATTATTTACGATATAATACATATATGGAAAGTTTAGCGGAATTTATTCAAAAAAAACGGGAAAAAGCAGGATTATCAATAACTGGACTTGCTAATAAAACGAACATAAGGCTGGAAATTCTTGAAGATATTGAATCAGGAAAAGAGTTATTTTTGTCAGTCACCCAGAGACAGCAGCTTGCCCGCGCATTGAAATGCGCTCCGCAGGATTTAAAAATGCGGGAAAAAGAATATAGATTCGAAGTTATCGGAGATGAGGTTATCGAAAATCTTAAACGCAGGATTTTGAATCACGAAACAAACCTCAAGTGCCCGTTATGTGGTGAGCCTTTAATTACACGGATTGCAAAAATGTATGATCTTGAAGATAATTTAGTCTTACAGCCAAAAGCCCACTGTGTTAAATGTATTTTTCAAATAAAAGAATAGCATAAATTATAATTATTTGATAAAATTGAATCATGAATAGAAAATTTCTGTGTGCATTATCTATAATACTTTCACTAAGCGGCGTTTGTTTTGCAGGAGAAGGCAATAATTTAAGGACTTTATTTCTGACAAACAAAGCAAATATTTGTGCTATAAACATCAGAAATTTTAATGCAAAAGACATTAATGGTAATGAAATTATTGATGACGGGGAAGAGAGCGGAAATTTTCTTAATGCTGTTGATAGGCTGGATGAAATGCAGAAATTAAATATAAATGTATTGCATGTATTGCCTATAACTCCAACAGGCAGACTCAAAGCTCTCGGAACAGCCGGTTCTGTATACGCTGCGGGAGATTTCTGGAGTATTAACGAACAACTTATCGATAAAAACTCGGAGCTTACAGACATAGAACAGGCAAGGCGCTTTATTGATGAATGCCACAAAAGGGGGATTAGAGTCATTATCGACCTCCCCAGCTGCGGAGCGTATGACTTATTCCTAACACATCCGGAATTATTTATTAAAGACAACCGACAATGTTCTATTGTTCCGACAGACTGGACTGATGTCAGACTTTTACAGACCGGAACTAACAAGCGTTTAAATCAAGATCTTATTGAAGCACATAAAAAATTTATTGACATGATTTTATCCATAGGTGCAGACGGACTAAGAGCCGATGTTGCGACTATAAAACCGTCTAATTTCTGGAACGAGATTATAAAATACACTCGGGCAAAAGACCCGCAATTTATGTTCCTTGCTGAAGCTTCCGACTCCTGGAGAGAACCTCCGAGTATTTATGCGGAATTTACTCCTTATTACAAATTACTTCAAGTGGGATTTGACGGGTATTATGGGAGTTTTTTTAACCTGAAAGACTGGAAAGCTGTAGATTTAATTGAACATATAAAATTCAACCTGAAACTATTAAGTTCATACAAAGAGCCTAAAAGTGCTATTTTAAGTTTTACAACCCACGATGAAGTGAGTCCTGTCGTCTTGCACGGAGAGAATTTCTCAATTATGATTTCCTGGCTCAATGCAACACTGCCGTTTAATCCTTATTGCATAGACGGATTCTTCAGTGGAGATACCTACCTTTATCAGTGGGCAAACACAAAAGCCGCTAAATCAGAGACCGATGATGATTACTACTTTGTCCACAGAGGAAAGATTGATTTATTTAACTTTTCAAGAAAACCCGGTGCTGATAATCAAAACATCATGAAAAACTTTAAAAATGCATATAAGTTCAGGCAAAATAATATAGAATTGATTACAAAAGGAAGTTTTAATCCTATAAAAACCGGTAATGATATGGTTTTTGCATATTCAAGAGAATTAAAAAAGTCTGTAATTATAGTAATCGGAAATTTGGATTTTAAAAATCCGCAAAACGGGATTTGCATAAAAGAGCGAAATATTAATTACAAAAAAACTGCAGTTGAAATTCATGCGGGAAATGATAATATAAAACTCATAAGACACGGTATTCACACAGACCTGAATGCCGGAGAAATTAAAGTTATCGAACTTATAAATAAATAGCAAAATATAAGTATTAGTTAAGAATAAATAATATGAAAATTCAAAATTACATAAAAATAATAAGTACAACATTAACCCTTTCAGCATTACCGCTTACAAAAACGCCTATTTTTGCCCAGGTAAAAGATTCCGTCGATACTTTTGAATATTCAATACCGCCTGAAGGCACAACCCGTAATGATATTTTATTGATGGCGCCAAATCCTGAAATTACAATAAACGGAGAAGATAAAACCGCCAAAATTGTAGTAGATTTAAGCACAAATACTCTTTATAAATACAATGCAGAAGGGAAAGCTGAAAGTGCATATCTTATAGCAAGCGGAAAACCGGGGACGCCGACTGACAAAGGGATACGGATAGTTACACATGTAGAAACATATCCGTACAAAAGTGCGCCTTCCGGCACCAGACGCAGACGAAAACCAAATGATTACGGACCCCAAATTATATGTCTGAACAAAATTGATCCTGAGACAGGAGAACAATCTCAAACCGGTGAATTTATACACGGAAACAATAATCCGGGCAGTATTGGCAAATATGTATCATTAGGCTGCATGAGAATGGATAATGAAGTTATTAAAAAACTTGCCAAAGAAGTAAAACGGGGAGATATTGTTATTATAAAATAACTACTTCTTCTCAGTTCTTTCTCGCACTGCTATTCTAACAGGTGTTCCCTTAAAACCAAAAGCCTCACGGAGCTTATTCTCCATATATCTTTTATAATGCTCTTTCATCAAATCCTCACTGTTAACAAAAAGAACAAAAGTAGGCGGTTCAATTGAAGCCTGAGTTGAATACATTATCTTAAGGCGCTTGTTTCTAATTGTTTGAGGAGGATTGAGAGCGTAAGCTTCATTTACAACTTTATTTAACAAACCTGTTGAAATACGTTTTGAGCGCTCCTGCTGCACCTCTAAAACATTAGTAAATATTTGGTTTAATCTTTGGTGAGTTACGGCACTTATAAAAATTTTAGGCACATAATCCAGAAATGGAAGTTCTTGAGCAAGTTTTTGATTAAATTTATTTATTGTATTTGATTTTTTATCTTCAATCAAATCCCATTTATTGATTGCTATAACCATACCTTTACCTGCATCAGTAATAATAGATGCTATCTTTTTATCCTGATCGGATATACCGTCAGCAGTCTCAGCAGCATCAATTACCAGAACTGCTACATCACATTCTCTAATTGAACGAATTGCCCTGTCCACTGCGAATTTTTCCACACCGTAATCAACTTTCGCTTTTTTTCTAATTCCGGCGGTATCAATAATTACATACTCTTGATTTTCGTATGTTAATTTTGAATCAATACTGTCACGCGTTGTTCCAGAGACATCAGAAACAATAACACGTTTTTCACCGAGAAGTGCGTTTACTATAGAAGATTTACCGGCATTCGGTCTTCCGACAACTGCAATTTTTATTGTTTTATCCTCTTTATCCTCTTCTTCATCATCAAAATCAGAAGTTATTTCTTCAAGTAAATCACCTACGCCGCCGGAGCCATGCAGTGCAGATATTGCAATCGGCTCCCCTACAGCAAGTGAATAAAAATCACTAACCATCGCTATCTGGCTGGGTGAATCAACTTTATTAACAGCTAAGAAAACCGGTTTCCCTGATTGTCTTAAAATGTTTGCAATATCCTTATCAACCGGAGTAGCACCTTCTGTACCGTCTACAATAAATATAATCTTGTCGGCTTCATCACAGGCTATTTTTGCCTGAGCATATATAGAAAGCATTATATCATCTTCATCTCCGGGAACAATTCCGCCTGTATCAATTACAGTAAAAGGCTTGTTTTGCCACTCTACGTCAAAATATATTCTGTCACGGGTAACACCGGGCAGGTCATGAACTATAGACTTGCGCCTGCCGACTAATCTGTTTACGAATGTGGATTTTCCTACATTTGGTCTTCCAACAACTGCTATAACTGGTTTTCTATTCATAATAAACTTACTCTAGCATAAACCATTTTTAATGTATAGTTATCTCAACGTTTTTACAATTTTTGCCTGAATAGCATTTGCCTTGGTTATGTATTTTGAAAGCTGTTCATACTTATTTGCAGCTTCACCGTACGGGGTTTGTAATGTCATTAATTCATCAACACTTTTACTTATATTCTCAAGTTTATTCAAAGATTGTTTTATTTCCTGCACGGTTGAAAACTTTCCCGGCAGATTTGAAACTATAGAATCCTTAATTACTTTTATTGTATTATTTAACTTTTTTAACTTTTCTCTTATTCTAGGAGAAAGAATATTGAAAATACCGCCTGAAATTTTTGAAGACAAAGTTTTTTCATTATAAATCTGTGCCAGCACACGTAAATCCTCGTAAAGCTGTCTTTTTCTGGTCATCAAATACTCTACAGTATCATAGTCACAAATATCACGAGCAGACTGGATTTGGCTATCAATCTTTCTATATTCGCCTTCCATCTTAGAAATTCTATACTCCAACTTTAAGAGTTCATCCGAAACATCTTTATACGCATCTTCTTTTAACAAATTAAAATCATAATCATTTAATCTCCTTACAGGTTCCTGAATATAGTCCGAAGTAATACTTCTTTCCTGTTCCAGAAAAAAATTTCCGTCCTCTTTATCCGTAAAGAAATTATTAACATTATTTTCTGAAAAATTGCGTTCCATAAAATAAATTATACTATTAAAACCATCCAGCTTCAATTTTTTGCTTCATGATTTCAGCCGGATAATAACCCGGAATCAAGTTTAAACATTCATTTATATAAAAATCCGCATTTTCTAAATCATTTACCCGGAAATAGTATTTAGCCAGCATAAAATGGAGTTCAGCATCATTATAGTATAATTGCTTTGATTTATTCATATATTTCAAGGCAGCTGAATATAGTTTATTTTCATACATTACCCTTGCTGCGTACTTATAAACCTCCTGATTTATAGAAGAAAAGATTCCCAATGCACCCAGCATCTGTTCTACATAATCTAATTTTTCATTTTTTAACAAAAAATCTAAATCGATTTCATAAAAATTTCTTATCTGAAAATAAGTAGGAAATTTTGTCAAAACTCCCATCAAAATAGGCACTAATATTTCACCCCATTTTGCTCGCGGGGAATCTATATTTTGGAATATACACTTTGCCTGTTCTAATTCATTATTCAAAAGCAACAAATAAGCATGCTCAATAGTGCCGGGTATAATTTTCACATTTGAGCTGTCATTATAAAAAAAGAAAAAAATATTACCATTAAGAGTCAGCATTCTTTTTATTAATTCTTAAAGAATTCTTTGGCGGATTGTTACTATCATCAACTACCACTTCATCCGTTTGAGGAGAAACACCGCCTTTGTCATTCAAAACAGTACCGCCTTTTATTAAGTTTGATACAGAATCGACTGATGAAACATTTGTATTCTTACCAATCAGGTTGGCAAGTTTAATCTGTAAATAAATCTCTTCACGATATATTTTTACATCTTTGTCTGCCTTTATCGCAACCTTACAAACGCCGTTCTTAGCTTCGACAATAGTTATTTCAATATTGTCGTTAATCATTATTTTCTGACCATTTTTTCTAGTAATTACGAGCATTTTATTCCTTACGATTACACTTTTTTAAACATAGGGTAACTTATATCATATCCGGAACCTGAAAGCACTACCTGACCGGCAGACTGATTATCAATATTAAATATCAACGGAGCTAATAAATTTATAGTTGTCCCTTTTGGATCATCCTGCGGTATAGAAGTTATATTCATTACCAGCACACTTTCAATATTACTTATTTGTAAAGCTTCCACAATATTATCAGGAAGATCAATTGTATAGTCAAAATTCAATGCCGCAACTGATATAATAGGAAAAGCCAACGCAGAATCCTCCACTGATTGAAGCCATTTGAATAAAGAATCTTTATTAGGCTCTACTATAACAAATTTCTTCAAAGCATCAAAGCCTATAATTGGTAAAACAAAATCAAATATTCTATTTTCGTCTATTTCAATTTCGCCAAATCTGACTGTACTTAACTTCATCCTTATACTTTCTTAAAAGCCTATTGACATTTGATTTGTCAATAATGATTGTATCACCTGTGGAGATAAATTACTAGCATCTCCGTTTCCTGTCAGCATATTTAATACAGAAGCATTATTATTGCTATATCCGCCTGTAAGCAGCGACAAGTCGGAAGAGTTATTATTCACTATATTTCCCACCCCTGCCCTCTGTAAAACTCTTATTGCAGCGACTATTTCATCATTTGTCGGTTCTGCGGAAGAAAAATCTTTATAATCTTTAAACTTAGTCGGCTCAACATCTTTTCCTCTGTTCATTTCACGCATGAGATTTTCTATTTTATGTTTCTCATAATCACTACGAACTTTTGGAGAGAAACCTGTACCATAGTCAGCATGAATAAATTTATCTAAATCAGACATATTATCTATTTCCGCATTGCATTGTTCCGGATTTTCCAAGCAAACTTTACCTTTTGTTGCATACTTTTCTAACTGTGTACCTTTTTGTGACAGATTAATAACCTTTGTATAATTTTCTATAGCTTCCGTTTGATTACCTATTTGAGCCGAAGCCATGGCTAAATAATAATAGGCTAGAGCATTTGACGGATCTTTTTCTACAACTTGTTTCAAAGTATTATAGCACTGTGAATAATCTTTTGCTTTGTACATTTTTATTGCAGAATTTACTGTAGGAGTTGCTTGTGTTTTGGCTTCTGCACAAACTAAACTCATAGAACACATAATCACTGCCAGTATCGTCAAAATTTGCTTTTTCATAATCATCCTTCTTATTAAACTATAACTTTTATTAATATACACCGGACACTTAAACTTAATATCCACCATCTAATGGAATTATACTATATTTTTATAATGATAACAAGGCATGTGTCAATATAAAATCTCCAATCTCTTTCTCCAGATTTACGGAATAGAGGCGGTTTATTTCATTTATAAAATAGCATGGGCTTGTAATATTAATCTCTATAATTTTACCGTCAATTACATCCAATCCCGCCATTGAAAGCCCCATTGAATTTAATTTTTCAGCGACCTTTGTAAAATTGGAATACTCTTCATCATTAAGAGAAGCCCTTTCTATAAAATTATCATTATGTGTATTAAATTTAAAATCATCTGATGACGGCAATTTTTTTATACAATATTTCAACACCTTATCCCCCAGAGTTAAGACTCGCTTATCTCCAGTCTTTACCCCCGGCAAAAATTTTTGAACCATAACAAGAGTGGTTTCATTGTTTGTCATGGTATTTATAATTGTACGTGTATTAGGATCTCCATCATACAGATACATTACACCTGAACCAAAGCAGCGATTTAGAGGCTTTAAAACTATCTGTTTATTAAGAGCAAGAAATTGTTCTATTTCACTCAATGATGCCGTTACAATATTTTCAGACATCAAATCTTTGAAATATACACTATGCAGTTTCTCGTTAAAACTTCTTATTGCCTCTGGCAAATTTATAATTTTCGGTTTTGTTACAAAATCAAAAACATAAGTGGCATTAATATAATCTATATCAACCGGAGGATCCGGTCTAAACATGACGAGATCAAAATCATCAATCTGAAATTCAAACTTTTCAGCTTTGTAAAAAATATTATAATCTTTAGTATATGACTGATAACATTTTGTATATGCAACATCACTCTTCAATGACAAGAGCGGGATTGTTGTTATATAAACATCACACTTTCTGTCAAGCAGCTCTTTTATAAGCCAGAAATTTGTAACAAGCCTGTTAAATTCAAAATATTTTAATTCAATTTTGTCTATTACAAAAAGGACTTTCATAGTACAAATTTATCACTAAAGATTTGCATATACAAGCTCGCTATATCGGTAACTGACATATTATTTTTATTCTTTATTTACAATTGTTTACAATTTTCTTTTCCGAGTGTTATAATAAGCAATATGAGAATTTTGGGAATAGATCCCGGCATGGCAATTGTCGGATACGGTTTAATAGAAGTTAAAGATAGTGAAATCACACTGCTTACATCTGGCTCGATTCAAACAGATAAGAAGCTTTCAGATTCTAAAAGGCTTCTTGAGATATATAATGATTTAACGACAATTGTTGAAAAATATCAGCCGGATTGCGCTTCTGTTGAAGAGTTATTTTTTTTCAAGAACCAGAAAACCGTTATTCCTGTTGCAGAAGCCAGAGGAGTAATAATAACGGTTTTGGAAAAGTTTAACATTCCGACTTTTAGTTACACTCCGATGGTTGTAAAACAGGTACTTACAGGATATGGAAGAGCAGAGAAAAAGGAAGTAGAACAAATGGTAAGAATTGCACTTAATTCTGATAAGCTTCCAAAACTGGATGATACTGTTGATGCTATTGCTATCGCTATTTGTCATTCTAGGAGTGCAGTAAACTGATGACAAACTTTGATTTTTTAAAAAAAATTGATAATAACTTGTACGATATAATTACAGAAGCCGAAAAACTCTATACCTCGGAATTTTTTGAACAATGCATCGGGCAAACAAGAAGATTCGGCGAGCAGATGTGCAAAAATATTCTTGCATCAAAGCGTCAGTATGATGGAAGTTTTGACGAAATGCTTGCGACTTTAAAAGATTGTGCGCACTCAATTCCGGAAATAGAATTTATTGATGATTTGTATTTCCTAAAAAAACAGGGAAATATTTCGGTTCACTCATCTACTGTAAAGCGGGATGGAATTCTTGCGTTTGAATGTTTGCAAAGAGCTTTTGAAGCTTCTATAAATTATGCTGTTTTGTATAAAAAAGGGAGCAAAACTATCTTAAAAAAACAGTATGACATCAACCTTTTAATGACGGGGAAACCTTCATTGAAAGAAGAGTTTGAAGAAAGAAGCGAAAAAATAAAGAAGAAAAAGCCTTCAAAACCTAAAAAGCCGGCATCGCAGCAGGTTTATTCAATGAAAACTTCAAACAAAAACAAAAAACCGATATTTTGGATTTTTGTCAGAATATCATCCGTTATTTCCGCAATAATGCTGCTTGTTATGTTTCTTTTAAATCTTTAATCAACCGAGAAGATATCTTTCAAATCTTCCATTGTCAAAGACTTGGTAATATTTCTGTCAATCGAAACTACGCTATCAACAAGGTCGCGCTTGCGTCCTTTAATCTTCTGAATTTTTTCTTCAACCGTATTCTTTGTAATAAGCCTGTATACAAATACTTTCTTAGTCTGACCGATACGGTAAGCTCTATCGGTTGCCTGATCTTCAACCGCAGGGTTCCACCAAGGGTCATAATGGATTACATAATCCGCTCCGGTTAAGTTCAAACCTGTACCGCCGGCTTTTAAACTAATCAGGAATATAGGTATATTAGGGTTATTATTGAAGTTTTCAACAGCAGCCTGACGGTCTTTTGTCTTACCGGTTAAGTATTCGTAAGGAATACCTTCTCTTTCAAGCCATGCTTTAATAATATCAAGCATATCAACAAACTGGCTGAACAGAAGAACTCTGTGTTTTTCCTGAATAATCTGTTCCAGCATACCTTTCAGGTACTCAAATTTACCTGATTTCATGACGCCTTTAACATGTTCTTTGTCATAAAGTTTAGGGTGGCAGCAAATCTGACGGAGTCTGAGGAGAGCCGAGAAGATAGACATTCTGCTCTTTTCAAGCCCGTTAAGTTCAATACTCTTAAAGAGTTCTTCTTTTGTACTGTCAAGGACTTCAAGATAAAAGTCTCTCTGTTCGTCCGTAAGTTCGCAATACGCCATATTCTCAACTTTATCCGGCAAGTCTTTCGCAACATCGCGCTTCATACGTCTCAGGATAAACGGGAATATTTGGAGTTTCAGTCGTTTTTCAACAGTCTTATCCTGTCTTTCCATAATCGGAGTAACGTATCTGTAATTAAATTCAGCAACATTAAACAGGAAGCCCGGCATAAGAAAGTCAAATACCGACCACAACTCTTCAAGTTTATTTTCAATAGGCGTACCGGAAAGCGCAAGCTTATGATCCGACTGCAATTCTTTTACTGCCTGGGCAGTTTGTGAAATTGCGTTTTTAATATTCTGGGATTCATCCAGAATAATGTATCTGAAATTGTGTTTTTTAAGCTTTGCAATATCACGTCTTACAAGCGCGTAGCTTGTAATTACAATATCGTATTCAGGAATATGTTTAAACCATTCTTTACGGTCAGCTCCGGTTAATTTCAGGCAGCTTAGACCCGGTGTAAATTTCTGGATTTCTGCTTCCCAGTTAAATACGACTGTAGTCGGTGCAACAACAAGCGTCGGCATTGCGCCGTCAACTTCTTTTGCTTTCTGGAGCAAACTCAATGCCTGTAAAGTTTTACCTAACCCCATATCGTCAGCAAGTATTCCGT
>CALUVI010000045.1 GCA_944324185.1 Candidatus Gastranaerophilales bacterium
GAAGATTATAAGAAAAATATAGACGGAAAAGATTACACTCCGCAAGAAATCTCTGCAATGATTTTGAGAAAATTGGCAGATGATGCAAGCGCATATCTCGGAGAAAAAGTTACATCAGCTGTAATTACAGTTCCTGCATATTTTAACGATGCTCAAAGACAGGCAACAAAAGACGCAGGTAAGATTGCAGGCTTGGATGTTTTACGTATAGTAAACGAGCCGACTGCAGCAGCCTTAGCTTACGGTCTTGAAAAAGATAAATCGGAAAAAGTTCTTGTATTCGACTTAGGCGGCGGTACTTTTGATGTATCAATCCTTGAAATCGGCGACGGTGTTCACGAAGTTCTTTCAACTTCCGGTGATACCCACTTAGGCGGTGATGATTTTGATAAAAAGATTATTGACTGGATTTGCGACGAATTCAAGAAACAGGAAGGTATTGATCTTACAGGTGACAAACAGGCTATGCAGCGTATTAAAGAAGCTGCCGAAAAAGCTAAATGCGAATTGTCATCAGTATTTGAAACTTCTATTAACTTACCTTACATCACTGCTGACGCTAACGGTCCTAAACACTTAGAATTATCTTTAACAAGAGCTAAGTTTGAAGAACTTTCTCACGACCTGTTGGAAAGATGCAAAAAACCTGTAGAGCAGGCATTATCTGATGCAGGCTTGAGCAAGAATGATATCAATGAAGTTGTATTAGTAGGTGGTTCAACACGTATCCCTGCAGTTCAACAGTTGGTAAAAGCTTATACAGGTAAAGACCCTAACCAGTCAGTTAACCCTGATGAAGTTGTTGCAGTAGGTGCTGCAATTCAGGCAGGTGTACTGGCAGGTGAAGTTAAAGACATCGTTCTTCTTGATGTAACACCTTTGACATTAGGTATTGAAACACTAGGCGGCGTTATGACTCCTCTTGTTCCCCGTAACACTACAATCCCTGTAAGTAAGTCTCAAGTTTTCTCAACTGCAGAAAACAACCAGACAGCTGTAGATATCAATGTTCTTCAAGGTGAAAGACCGATGGCTTCTGATAACAAGTCATTAGGTATGTTCAGACTTGAAGGTATTGCACCTGCAATGAGAGGTGTTCCGCAAATCGAAGTTACATTCGATATCGATGCTAACGGTATTGTTAATGTTTCTGCTAAAGATAAAGCTACGGGCAAGGAACAGAAGATTACAATTACAAACTCTTCTAACCTCTCTGAAGCTGATATCGATAAAATGGTTAAAGAAGCAGAAGCTAATGCGACAGAAGATAAACGCAAAAAAGAAGAAGCAGAAATTAAGAACAATGCTAATTCATTAATTGCATCTTCTGAAAGAATCGTAAAAGATTTTGAAGGCAAGATTTCTGACGAAGATGTTAAGAAGTTGACAGAACATAGAGAAGCTTTACAAAAAGCTTTAGATGAAAACAAACCTGTTGACGAATTAAAGAAATTGTCAGAAGATTTACAGCAGACAATGTTTGCAATTTCACAAAAAGCTTATGAGGCTGTACAAAAAGACGGCGGAGCTGCAAACAGTGAAGCAAATTCAGCAGGAAGTGAAAACGCTTCATCAGATAAAAAAGACGATGATGTAATTGATGCTGAATTTACTAAAGAGTAAGACTTTTTTGAAAAATTAACTTTCTAATGCCGGCGGGGTAAATCCCCGCCGGCATTTTATTCTGATAAAAGTTTTCCCGTAATAAACTAAATTTTTCACTTTTTTAAATAACCGGCTCCTTTTCTTAAACTCAAAATTGTAGTAAAATATTCTTGTAGATTTTTAATAATGGAAGGTTATTAGTATGGTAAACAAACTTATCAAAGAGGACACAAAGATGTTCCTCACCGGAAATGAGGTGCTTGCATACGCTGCCAATTCCGCAGAAGCCGAGTTTATGTACGGATATCCGATTACACCGCAGAATGAAATTATGCATACATGGTGTAAATTGCTTCCGAAAACCGGTGCGGGATTTTTGCAGACAGAAGATGAAATTTCTGCCGGATTTTCAACAATCGGCGGTATTTTGGCAGGCAAAAGAGCTTTTACTGCAACTGCAGGTCCGGGTAATGTTATCATGCAGGATGCGCAATCAATGGCAGAGATGATGAGAATTCCGTTTGTGTGTGCTGTTATGCAAAGAGGCGGACCATCTACCGCAACAGTAATTTATGCCCAGCAGGAAACAAGACTTACCTGTTTCGGCGGAAACGGCGAAGGATTTAGAATTGTATATTCTACAGCCGGTCATCAGGACTTGTATGATTATATGATTAAAGCCTTCAATACCGCCTGGAAGTACAGATTCCCGACTTACGTTCTTGCTGACGGATATCAGGGTAAGATGAGAGAACCGGTTGTTCTTTATGATCCGGCTTCACGCGGTATAACTATGGTTCCGACGACTAAAGCTCTTTTAGCAGAAGGTCAAATCGGAGTTGACAGAAAATCCGCACATTTAAGAAACACTTACAACATGGAAGAAGAGTTGATGGAGGTTCTTGAAGGATACAAAGCGGATTACGAAAAAATGTCCGAAGAAGTTCAGGAATGGGAAGAATACAAAGCTGAAGATGCGGAAATTCTTGTAATTGCTCACGGTATTGTTGCACGTTCTGCAAGAACGGCTATTGATGAGTTGAGAGAAAAAGGAATTAAAGCCGGCTTATTCAGACCTATTACAATCAGACCGCTTGCGGTTAAACCTTTAAGAGCAGCTGTTTCCAGAGCAAAACAGATTCTGTTTACGGAATCTGCAAACGGACAGCTTGCACAAATGGTTCTTGAAAAACTCTACGGCTTAAATACACCGTATTCAACACTCTTCAAAATGGGTGTTGGCGTAACCGGCGACGATATCGTAAACAAAGTCGAGTCGATGGCGGCTGCAGCAGTGTGAGAAAGTTTAGGAGTTTAGAAGTTGAGAAGTTTAGAAGAAAATAAATTTGCTAACGCTAAAGAAATCTTTATAACTTCTTCTAAACTACTAAACTCAAAAAAAGGAGAATTAAATAATGTCAGAAATATTAACAATGCCGCCGAATCTGCCTGATGCGCAGAATGCGGAAGTCGGAGCAAGCAAGTTTTGTCCGGGCTGCGGTCACGGTATAACCTTAAAAGCACTGGCTAAAGCAGTGGACGAACTTGGTATTAAACAAAAAACAGTTTTTGGGTGTGATATAGGATGTTCTTTGCTTGCATGGAACTATATGGATTTAGACACTGTCCAGACCCACCACGGAAGAACAACCCCTGTTATTTACGGGTTTACAAGAGCAAATCCTGAAGCAATCGGTATTGCCTATATGGGTGACGGCGGCGGTCTTGCAATCGGCGCACAACACCTTGTTAACGCAACGGTCAGAGGCGAAAGAATGCTTATAATTGTTGTAAACAATACAAACTACGGTATGACGGGCGGTCAAATGTCACCTACAACAATGCCGGGACAAAAAACCGAGACAACGCCTTACGGAAGAGACTGTTCTGTAACAGGCAAGCCGGCAAAAGCTGCCGAGATGGTTGCAGCGATTGCCGACCCGCAAAAATCTTTCGTTGCTCGCTCTTCTGTTTCAAATATGATGAAATTGAAACAAACTTTTGTCAAAGCGCTCAAGAACGTAGAAAACGGCGGATTCTCTTTTGTGGAAGTTCTTTCAATCTGCCCTCTTAACTGGAGAACAAATAATGTCGATACTTTCGGCAGACTGGCTCAGATGGAAGAATTTTTTGAAGTGAAAGAGTTTTTGGTGCCGGAGGGAAGTGAAAAAGTTTAGAAGTGGATAAGTTTAGAAGTTTAGAAGAAAATAGATTCGCTGGCGCTCATAAGGTCTTTATAACTTCTTCTCAACTTCTAAACTTCTAAACTACTAAACTCAAGAAAGGATATCAATATGTCAAGAACAAAAATAGTATTAGCCGGAGAAGGCGGGCAGGGCGTTCAATCTGTTGCTAAAATACTTGTAGAAGCAGGATATGAAGCAGGTAAACAGGTTCTGTATATTCCGAACTTCGGTGTTGAACAAAGAGGCGGCGTTTCGATTGCTTTCTGCCAGATTGCTGATGAAACAATCGGAGAGCCGAGATTTGCCAAAGGCGACATTATTATAATGCTCTCAGACAGAGCCATTGACAGATGTTCAACTTATGTTGATGAAAATTCTGTTGTTGTTTACGATACTTCTGTCTGCACAAAGAAACCTGAGATTAAATGCAAGGAAATAATAGGCGTTGACGCTAATAAGATTGCAAACGAACAGTTAAGCGCAAGAGTTTTCAATATCATAATTTTGGGCGTGCTGCTTGAAGCGACTCACGTACTGGAATTGAGTGATATTAAAAACGCAATGGAGCAGGCTTTAGGCAAAAAATTTGCCGCAAAACCGGAATTAAGAGAGTTGAACTACAAAGCTCTTGAGATGGGAATGGGGCTTGTTAAAGACAGAGCGATGGCTTAGATTAGTGACTGGTGAATAGTGACTGGTGACTGGAATTTTAAAAGTTATTGTCGGGCTAGTACACTCGACCTACATTGATAAAATTTCTATTCACTATTCACTCCTCACTATTCACTAACAAATGAAAGGATAAAACAATGACAGAACAACAATACAAAGGATATAAAATAGAAGGTGTCGGCAAGGGCAAGGCTGATTATTATGTATATACAGACCTTTGTAAAGGCTGCGGGCTCTGTATAGCTAAATGCCCGATGAACAAAGCCGGCAAAAACTGCCTTCAATGGTCAAAAGAAGTCGGTTTGTACCAGACACCTGCAGTTGCTCCGGATCCGGAAATCTGCATAGCGTGCGGTCAATGTGAAATGACCTGTCCGGACAGTGCAATACGAATCGTCAGAAAATAAAAGATAATTTTCAGATAAAGAGCCGGAGATAAATCTCCGGCTCTTTTATTTGATTTAAATTACAAGATAATTTATTTCAAGTTTTACATCCTTCATCGGCGCTGTCAATCAGTCCGTCGTAATCATTATCCTGACCGTCGGAGCAGGAGCCCTCCGAATCCAATCCTTCAGCTTTCGGGGAATATTTGAGCCACCTGTCGGGAATTTTTTTCCACAAATACTCAAAAAATTTGCGGTAAAAAATTGCAGCTTCCGGATTATTAAGAATAATCAAATTTTCATCATTTCTGTTTTCACCGCTGTAGGAAAAATTCATTGAACCTAAAATCAGGTATTTATTATCAATTATCATTGTTTTTGAATGCAGCTTTCCTGCGTAATTTTCAACTTTGACCGGAATTCCCGCAGCTCGGATTTCTTTTATTTTAGAGTGCTTTGCCGAAGCATTCAGGGCATCTGCTATAATTTTTACGTCTACTCCCCGCCTTTTTGCTCTGACAAGTTCATCAATAATCTGCCGCTCGATTATTATAAATGCAGGAATATAAATATAGTCTTGCGCCTTCCTTATCAAAGGCAGAATACCGTTTGAAATCGTTTTATCCTGCGGCGAGAAGTAAATATTTCTCCCTCCGCGGAAAGTTTGCTTATCTGTATGAAACTTGCCGTTATACATTTGTTCAAATTCTCCGGTATAAATTTCTGCTGTCACGGGAGAATTAATCACAATAAGAGCGTTTGCGTTATAACCGGACATATCAGTATGTGACAGATTTGCAGAGCCGGTGATTACAATTTTATTATCTATCACAAAGAATTTATTATGCATAAGATATGCCGGATTAGAAGAATTTATATCGCTTCTTGAATTCTTTATAAGGTTAGCAAGATATATAGTATTTTCGTAAATATTACCGCCTTTATTGTCGCTGTCATATACCATACGAATTTTAACCCCGCGCTGGAGAGCATTTTTAAACGCTGTCTCTATTGCCGGAACTGAAGAATAACCATATATTGCCATATCAATTGTAGATTTTGAATTATTTATATTAAAAAGAATTTCTTTACAAATATCTGTTGTACAGTTCCTGTCAGGTTTCAGGTTTAATGTAAAATCTGACAGAATTAATTTTACGTCCTTGATATCCAGGCTTAAGGCTTCTCGCGTTGAAGCCGGAATATTTTTCTTGTAACCCTTCTTCACCACAAGCAGATTTTCATATTCTTTTGTGAGCGGATAAGTTTTATCCGTACCAACATCCAGAAGAACATAATTTGTACGTTTAACCGTCTGAATGAGTTTTGCGGCAGCTTTTTCATTACAGAATTTCCCGTCTTTTATACAGTAAGGCGAATTTTTAAATTTTGTAAGGTAATCGTATTTTTGAAATATAAGTTTGTCCCCGTAAATATTGACAATTCCGCCCTCAAGAAAATTCTTTGCCTGATATTTTGCAAAACTTCCTATAACAAAAGCTTCTTCTTTGCTTAAACCGAAAGCCGGCGCAAGTTTTTCGTTCTTTTCGCTGAAATACGGGTCAAAAGTTTCACACCCTTTAATTTTAAATATTTCGCCATTGTCTAAAAGAAATTCGCAGGACGAGCGGACTTCTTCTATATAACAGATTTTCTCTTTCGGATACAAAAATACCGCAAAGAAACCAAACAAAACAAGAATCGTAATTATACACAGTGTTTTTCCGTGCATTCGGATTCGCTCCCGTGAGAGTAATAAAGTTCTCTGTAGTTGGTTATTTCATACCCGAGTTTTTCAATTTTTTCTTTTAATTTCAGATTTTTTGTAATCTGAAATTCCCCGAAATGGTTGTCAATAGTTCCGTCCTCGTATCTGCAAGGATGAATCAAAGCTTCCGCAATAACTCTGTCGTACCTGATTGCCATAAGCCCGTATGATATTGCAAGGCTGTTCATCATTGAAGTATAAGTAACCCCTAAAATATATTCATTGGTATAAAGCCCGTATTTTTGAACCGTATTTTCATTAATAAGTGTAAAAAAGTTGAGCAAAGCAACTTTTACAAGGTTTACGGGATATTTTATTGTGAGGTGTTTAAAAACATCCGGTATAATATAAGGTTTTTCATACTGGGTTCTAATCTGCCGGATACCATATTCTTTAGCCAGCCTGCATACCAGCTCAAAAATCCGGGGAATTGAATGCACGTGAACATGTGAATCTATATGTGAAGCGCCTGTATTTCTCAAAACTTTTTCTATCTGCGCTCTAAATTCTCTTTCTATCTGCTCCATAAATGTATTATCTTTTGTATTCAGAGATTTCAGCAGCAAAAGCGGAAAAGAATTGTTAAAATTCCCTTCGTCATCGGTCAGTTTGTCTAAATCCGAACACAATGATTTACCCTCAATTACATTAAGGTGTATCCCGACTCCCAAATCAGGGCAGGCAGGAATAATTTTTTCGCACGCTTCTTCAAAAGCTTCTCCGTTTGCAACAAGACTTGCACTTTTGAGTATTCCCGACGAGTACCCTTCAAGTACCGCTCTGTTGAAAGCTTTGTTCATTCCAAAATCGTCTGCATTTAAGATAAATTTTTTATTTGACATAAGTTTCCTTTTTGAATTGGTAAATAGTTAGAAATTGAGTTTTTGTCGGGCTTACGTTTCTTGCGGAGCAAGCTCCGCACTACTAACTATTTAGTGAATAGTGAGGAGTGAATAGTGAATAGAATTTTTCTGTCATTACGAGACCCGTCAGGGGCGTGGCAATCCACTTTCATTTAATTGTCATTTCTTTCCCATCGCCCATTGTGGGAGAGGGGCGTTAGTAGGGTGGGAAAAGCGTCAGCGTTCCCACCGGAATAGAAAAGTTATTGTCTTTATTTTCTCAGTCACTCAGTCACTTAATCACTCAGTCACCCGTAAGATTCATTTTCCCCCTTTATCCTTCACTAATCACATTATTTATTGTATTATAATTTTAAGAGGAATACAATGCTTAATAAGAAAACAAGACTCGCAATTATAGTTCCGTGTTTCAATGAAGAACTGGTAATCAAATCAACGATTGAAACTCTTATTGAAGTTCTGGATAAATTAATTTTTAAAGATAAAATTTCAAAAGACAGCTACATTTACCTTGTGGATGATGGTTCTAAAGACAATACGTGGAGTATTATAGAAGAACTGCATTCCTCATACGGTAAACGCGTCAAGGCTTTGAAATTTGTCCGCAATTACGGAAACCAGAAAGCTCTGATAGCCGGACTTCTCGGAGTAAAAGATATCGGGTGTGACTGTGCTGTCTCAATTGATGCGGACTTGCAACAGGATGAAAATGCAATAGAAACCTTTGTTGATGAGTATCATAAAGGTGCAGAAATCGTCTCCGGAATAAGAAATGACAGAAAAACGGATACGTTATTCAAAAAATTTACAGCAATTTGTTTCTATAAATTAATGAATCTTCTGGGTGTAAAAATTCCTCAAAACCATTCGGATTTCAGACTCGTAAGTTCTAAAGCTCTGGAAATTTTTGAAAAATACCACGAAGAAGGACTATTTTTGAGAGGATTTTTCCACGAACTCGGACTAAAAACATCTTATGTACATTTTGATGTGAAACCGAGAATGGCAGGAAAATCAAAGTTCAATTTCTTTTCACTTACAAGCCTTGCACTCAACGGAATAACGGCATTCAGTATTGTTCCTCTGAGAATAATTGCCGCTATCGGGGTACTTACCGTTCTCGGAAGCTTTCTTCTTGCGCTTGAAGTTATTTTTGAAAAATATTTTCTTCACGATATGCCGAGCGGCTGGGCAACGCTGGTTGTATTGCTCGCATTCTTCGGCGGAGTTCAAATTTTCTGTCTGGGTATTATAGGCGAATATATCGGACAAATTTTTAATGAAGTGAAAGCAAGACCGAGATATATTAAAGAAACAGAACTTACATAATCTACAGAAATTATTATCCAGTCTGCCTGAAGCACACCATAAAAATAGTAAACAATCCGGCAGCAGTGTGGATAAAGCGTGAATGTTCGCCCTGTGTACGAATAAAATAAGCCGGGCTCTCTGTCAGGCAATAATTCGATATCCTCTAAACAGTTGATGTATTATTCCGCTTAATCCTGTAGGATATATACGGGAAGGTAAGTATTTACTTTAGGGAATGGTATGATGAACTCTGTGTTTTTTGATGAATTATACAAACAGTTTGCATGGTTTGATTCCGTATTTACGCCTGTTGTAAAGAATTGCAGCAGTGAATTTTTCTTTGACGGATTTGAATACAAGCTTGAATCAATAAGCACAAATATGAATGTTCTTTCTCAGAACGATACTTTTTTTGTTACCAAAATAAAAATTAATTCAAAAAACGATGTCTATATAAGAATTTCTCAGGATGCAATCAATGTAATTCTGGACAAAGTTCTGGGTAAAAATAACCGCAGATTTGACCTTACCGAGGTAACAGAGCTTGAAGCCAGAATCATTACGGCGTTCAATGATTTTCTTTATGAAACGCTCTCCCCTAATTTCACAATAGAGCCACACAGGCGCTATACGGAAATTCTTCATCTTACATACTTTGTGAAAAGCGAAATTTCAGACGCAGCAGCAAAATTTATTATATCCGTTCCGAAAGAAATTCTTTCACCGCAGGAAATAGAAGCTAAAGAACCAAAGTTTGCAGATATGGATTTTGCTTCAAGTCTTGTCGAAGTAAATTTACACCTCGGAAAAACAACTTTTCCGGTTGCTGATATTAAAAAGCTTGATATCGGAGATATTGTTGTATTTGAGGATAGCAGCTCTTCGGAAATGACTCTTATTTGCAGCAATATTGTACAAAAATTTCAGATAAAGCCTAATATTAAAATTATAGAACCGTATGATACCGGCGGAGGAGATAGTATGGAAAACAATACAAATACCAATTTGTGGGATAGTATTCAGGTTGATATGACAGCGGAGTTTGATAAAGTCAAGGTAACGCTGGGAGAACTTAAAAATATTGAAGAAGGGCTGATTGTAGACTTGTGCTCCGTATATGACAACAAGGTTTCGCTGAAAGTCGGCGGGAAAACAGTTGCAGAAGGCGACCTTGTGATTATTAATGACAGGTTCGGAGTAAAAATCGACAAAGTTAATAACGCTTCTTCACAAACAGCTCCGGCAGCAGTTGAAGGAGGAGACGAAGAAACTCCAAATGCCGGCAGCACTCAGGAAGAAGACTTTGACTACAGCGATTTTGAAGTGGAAAATCAGGCTTGACAATCGGGAGAAAAACAGTAAATAAAGTTTAGAAGGGGATAAGTTTAGAAATTTAGAAGAAAATAAAGTCGCTAACGTTCATAAAGTCTTTATAACTTCTTCTCAACTCCTAAACTTATAAAATACTAAACCCAAAAGAGGATTATATTATGGGATATTTAGCAAATTTTATGGTATATACGCTTGCAATGATAGGTGTTATTTCAATTGCGCTTCTGGTGTTTAAGAATACATCTACGTTTGGCGGGGGCGGTAAATCTAAACATTTAAAAGTTATAGATTCACTCACAATTGCACCCAGAAAAACTCTGTATGTTGTATCAACCGGAAGAGAGAAGTTCTTAATTGCAGGCGATGTAAGCAAAACAACTTTGATTTCCAAATTAGAATCTCAAGAGGCTGAATTAAAAATGCCGGAGTTGGGAATCAGTAAAGACGAAAGTATTGAAGCTCTTGCGCATAAGAGTTTTAAAGACACAATGGCAAGCCTGCCAAAGTCCAAATATATGGACAGGTCAAACATTGGTATAAATTCAAGCATGTTAACAACAAGAAGCGAAACGCCTTATACATCGGTCATAAGAAGTTTGGCTTCTAAAATGCAGAGTTAGTGAATAGTGAGAGGGGGGGGTAAATGTATTTGGGTTGTCAGGTGGGACTACAAGCTTGGCGTCATTGCGGGGGTAAATGATTCAGGTTGGTAAATAATATTCACTCCTCACTATTCACTAAAAAAAGAAAGGCTAAAAATGAACTCAGTAATACAAGATATGAATCCGGTTTTACAAATGCTTACGGTAATGACACTGTTTTCATTACTGCCGTTTGTATTTTGCTGTATGACCTGCTTTTTAAGATTTACCATTGTATTTTCGCTTCTTAAAACCGCAATGGGCGTACAGGTTCCGCCGGCAATCGTAACTATCGGGCTGTGTATGATTCTGACTTTCTATACAATGGGTAATGTTTTCCAGCAAATGTATGACAGAGGCTCAATTCCGTATCAAAAAAACCAGAATCTCATCGAAGCAATCAACGAAGGGTCAAAACCTTTAAAAGAATTTATGATGAAACAGACAAGAGAAACAGATTTAGCGTTTTTTGTGGAACTCAAACATAAGACGCCGCCTAAAAGTCCTGAAGACATTACTCTCTGGGAAGTTGCACCGGCTTATATTTTGAGCGAACTCAAAACTGCTTTTGAAATCGGTTTCATTGTATTTGTTCCGTTTATTGTGCTTGACCTTGTTGTTGCAAACATCCTGCTGGCTCTTGGTATGTTCATGTTATCTCCTACAATTATCTCTCTTCCGTTTAAACTGCTTATATTTATTGCAGTCGACGGCTGGGCGCTAATTGTACAGGGACTGGTGCAAAGTTATAATTAGTGAATAGTGAGGGGGTAAATGATTTAGGTATGAAGTAAACCTACAAGTCGGGCGTCATTGCGAGGGGACAGCCATCCAGCCCGAAGCAATCCAAACAAGGAAAACCCCTCACCCGCATCCGTAACTTTCGCCTTCCGGCTCAAGAACGGCTGCTCCCTCTCTTGGATTATTCGGGGTGTCGGAAAGTTCACAGCTTTCCTCCACCTTACGGGCTAGGCAAAGCCGTCGCCCTACCGAAAATCCGCTCTCCCGCAAGGGGCGAGGGGAAAAGATTGAAAATTAAATATAATTTATTTATAGAAATATGAAAATGTAGGTTGGGTGAAACCCAACAAAAACTGAATGGATTGCCACGACCCTCACGGGTCTCGCAATGACCGGAAGTGAAACTACAAGTATGCCGTCATTCTGAACCCGATAACAATTCAGGGGTGAAGAATCTCTAAAACTCTATTCACTCCTCACTATTCACTAAAAAGAAAGGCTAAAAATATGGAAATGTTAACTGAATATTTATCAAAAGGATTTATGGTAATGCTTGCCATATCAATGCCGTGCGTACTCACCGCTGCGGCAATTGGTCTGGTTGTCGGTATTATTCAGGCTGTAACTCAGGTTCAGGAGCAAACAATTGCTGCAGCGCCTAAAATATTTGCAGTCTTTCTGGTTATTATTATTGGCGGTATGGGATTTATAAAGCTTTTAACCAACCTGTTTACAGAAGGTATGGCACTTGCTTTTAACACTGTACCTAAAAACGACAGTTTTGTTCTTCCTGCCGATTATTATAAGTATACAACGCCGTTTGAAGGCGAGATGAAAGATTCGTTCCGAAATCAGGATGACATTAATACGCTTATGAAAAATCCGGGCAAAGTGCCGTATATAGACAAAGGGCAGAAGATTAAATACGATACAGCGCCGCGCGCACCGATGCCAAAGGGTAATTTTGTAGAAATTAATAAAATGCTGGGTAGATAATGAAAAAATTCTTGTTCTTGCTTAGTTTAATAATGCTTCCCGCGCAAGCCTTTCAGGATTGTGTAATCACTGCTGACGGCAAGCTTTCGGACATAAGTATAGAACAAAACGACATTATTGATGTTTACCCGCTATTTACCGTGATGAATGAAAAAAATACGCTTTTTGTTCATCCGCTTAAAGAAGGTAAAACGAGGCTTTGTGTACTCAAAAACAACAAAAAGATAGTAATGTTTAATGTGGAGGTGAAACCGGATGAGACAATAATCAGTGAAGCAGAAGGATTTGAAGTATTCAGTATAGACCCGCCTCCCGAGGCTCAGGAAGATTCTTTTGACCTGGATTTGCCGCCGGGGGTAAATTCTATTGGTGACTGAGTGACTGAGTGATTAAGTGACTGAGAAATGCAGGTTAGCTGTAGGATGTGGTAAATCTTTGATTTACCGCATCAACAACAGAATTAGAAATATAGGTCAGGTTTTACCTGACAATAACTTTTCTATTCCGGTGGGAACGCTGACGCTTTTCCCACCCTACTAACTACAAATTGGCGTCATTGCGAGGGGACAGCCATTCAGCCCGAAGCAATCCAGAACATATTTGACAATTAAATATAAAGTGGATTGCCGCGACCCTGACGGGTCTCGCAATGACAGTAGTAGGTTGGGTGAAACCCAACAATAACTACTACATTTCTTGATCACTTGATCACCTGGTCACTTGATCACTGTTTAGAAAAAAAGGACAAAAAATGGATGAACTCATAAGACAAATGGCATTATTATTTCCGGAATTTGACCGCTGGTTCTCAGCGGGCTTCATCGTGTTTGCGCGTCTTCTCGGGTTTATAAGATTTGCACCTGTTTTTAACCGTAAAGAAATTGCCGGTCTCGTTAAACTTGGTTTTGCTTTTATACTGACAATAATACTTACCCCGCTTCTGAAGCCGGGCATTCCGCCTTCAGACATTTCTCCGCTTCTGCTTTTACTGCTCAATTTTGCAGTCGGAGCTATAATCGGATACATAGCACAGCTTCTTATTCTGGCAATAGAAGCCGGCGGAGATATGATAAACACCCAGATGGGTTTATCTTCTGCCATGGTTATGGACCCTACCACAAACAGCCAGACATCCATTCTGAGCCGTGTAATCACACTTTTAGGTCTGGTAATCTTTATGGAGTTAGGCGGTTTCTACTGGCTTATTAATGCACTTGTCAGGAGTTTTGAAATTTTCCCTCTATATGCAGTAAGCATTCCGCTTGAGCAGATTATTAATATGGATTATCTGATTAAGATGACATCAAATGTTTTATATATGGGGCTTCAAATAGCCTCTCCGGTACTTTTAGCAACGCTGGGGCAGGATATTATTCTCGGTGTAATTTCCAAAACAGCGCCGCAGGTTAACGTATTCCAATTAAGCTTCCTGTTTAAACCTGTTTTTGGTGCGGCAATTATGATATGGATTCTTCCCATGCTAATAAACGTAATTTCAGATTTCTTTACCTCATTTTCAAAAATTTATTAAACCGATAAGCAAAATCAAAAGAAAAGTTAACTCTGCCGGAACATTCCTGCAGCTCTCTATACTTTTACTCCCGAACATGGTATAATAAGCGCATGTTCACGGGAATTACGGAAGAAAAAGGCAAAATCCAATCTATCGGAAATGATTATATTATTGTTAAATGCTCTAAGATCTTAGAAGGAAGCAGAACCGGAGATAGTATTGCAGTTAACGGGGTTTGCCTTACCCTTACGGAAAGCGGCAGAGATTTTTTTAAGGCGGATGTTTCACCTGAAACTTTCAAAGTAACTGCGTTTTCAAAACTCAAAACCGGTGATTTTGTGAACCTTGAGCGCGCAATGCCGGCAGAGGGAAGGTTCGGCGGACATATTGTCTCCGGGCATGTGGATGGAATTGCAAGAGTTATTTCAATTGTGAAAAACAATGATTTTTATAATTTAATAATTGAACTAAATGAAGATGAAATTCGTTATACAGTTAAGAAAGGTTCAATTAGCGTAAACGGAGTAAGTCTCACGATTGCGGATATTGAGGGTGAAAGAGCGGAATTTGCCGTAATTCCCCATACGTGGGAAGCGACAAATCTTTCTGATTTAAAGACGGGAGATTTTGTTAATATTGAGGTCGATATTCTGGCTAAATATGTTGAAAAATTTTTATCAACGAGTGATAATGGGTCAAGTATAAACATGGATTTTCTTGAAAGAAACGGGTTTTGCTAATTATGACAAATCAATTTAATACAATAGAAGAAGCATTAGAGGATTTTAAAGCAGGAAAACCTATTATTGTAGCGGATGACGAGGATAGGGAAAACGAAGGCGACTTAATTTGTTCCGCGCAGTTTGTAACACCGGAACTTGTTAATTTTATAACAAAAGAATGCAGGGGAATTGTATGTCTTGCAATTTCTCAGGAAATAGCTCATCAGCTTGATTTGCCGCAAATGGTTGAAAAAAATACTGAAAGTATGCAGACAGCTTTTTCACTCAGTATTGACGCCCACCCTAAATACGGCGTAACTACCGGCGTTTCAGCTTTTGACAGAGCAAAGACTATAGAAGTCGCAATTGCTCCGGACGCTCAGCCTTCTGACCTTCGCCGCCCGGGACATTTGTTCCCTTGTGTTGCAAGAAAAGGCGGTGTTCTTAAAAGATGCGGGCATACAGAAGCCGTTGTTGATTTAGCAAAGCTTTGCGGACATAGAGAAGCCGGAATTATGTGCGAGATTATGAAAGAAAACGGCGAGATGGCAAGAAGAGATGATTTGCATGAATTTGCAGGAAAACACGGGTTTAAATTTATAACTGTTGCAGATTTAATTGCGTACAGAATTAAGCGCGAAAGATTTGTTAAAAGAGAAATAGAAGTTTTTCTTCCGACTCAGTTCGGTGATTTCAATATTGTGGGTTACACTGATACGATTACCGGATGTGAGCATGTTGCACTCGTAAAAGACGACGGGTCGGATAAAATTCCTCTAATCCGCGTTCATAGCGAGTGCCTGACAGGTGATATTTTCCATAGTTTAAAATGCGACTGCAACTGGCAGCTTCATACCGCTTTAAAAATGATTAACAAATACGGAAAAGGCGCCTTGATTTATATAAGAGACCACGAAGGCAGAGGAATCGGGCTTATTAACAAACTTAAAACCTACAAACTCCAAGAACAGGGGCAGGACACGGTTGAAGCTAATGTATCTCTCGGGTTTGCGCCGGATTTAAGGAACTACGGAGTCGGAGCGCAGATTATTCTTGATTTGGGATTCAATAACTT
>CALUVI010000046.1 GCA_944324185.1 Candidatus Gastranaerophilales bacterium
CAGGTTAATGACGCCAAGTTCGTGTTAATTGTGATTGTTGATGTCGCACCCATAATAAATTCCTTTCAATAAATTTACTTTGCCTTTCTTCTCTGGTTATCGGCATGAAATTTCAGAACTTTACAACTTTAGTTTGAGAATCATACATATGGTGTAGAAGAGGGGTAAAACTTCCGTAAAATCAGTTACTTAAGACACCGGTAAAAAGAATTCTTGAGTGAATTGCCTGTAACTTTAGTTGTAGATGGATAAATTTTATTGCTCCGGCAGCAGCGTTGAGTCAGTAGTGTGGAGCTTGCTCCACAAAAGTTTTGTCTGGTTAAGTTTTTGCCTGGTTGAAGTCCGATTTTCATTTTTATATCAATTGCTTGACATTGTAACCAACAAGTTTACCATCATTCAGAGGGGGTAAATACACTTGGTTTTGAGTCTTGACCTATAAGTTTGCCGTCATTCAGAGGGCGTGAGCCCGAAGAATCTCAATAACTTTTGTAAAATTCCATTCACAATTCACTCCTCACTTTTCACCAGTTTTAGGGATTCTTCACCCCCAAATTGTTAACGGGTTCAGAATGACCGCAAACTGATAGTTTGACCTATCAATCCAATATATTTACCCCCGGAAAGACGGCAAATTTCTTAATCACTTGATAACTACCCCATGATATGCCGGATCGGGCAATATTAAGGCATCAACCTCTATAGTATTTATTTAATAAATAAGGGAGGGAATTTTATGAACTTAGATAAATCAAGAACATTACAATGTCTGGTGAATGCATTTGCGGGCGAATCACAGGCAAGGAACAGATACACGTTTTATTCAAAAGTTGCGAAACAGGAAGGGTATGAAAAAATAAGCGCGGTTTTTCTTGAGACAGCAGGGAATGAAGAGGAGCATGCAAAATTGTTTTATAAATATATTCCGAACGCCAAACATCTTGGTGTTTCTGGCTCTTATCCGTTCTTTTTCGGAAAAACATTTGACAACCTTCTTGCTGCTGCGGAAGGCGAGCGTGAGGAGTGGGAATCTTTGTACAAAGATGCGGCTTTAATTGCAAAGGATGAAGGTTTTGACGAGATTTCTTTATTGTTTTCCAATATTGTGGAGATAGAAAAAAGACATGCACATAGATTTGAGTCACTTGCAGGGATTTTGAAAGATGAGGCTTTGTTTAAAAAAGAAGAAGTTACCCAGTGGGTTTGCAGAAAATGCGGACATACCCAGATAGGAAAAGAAGCTCCATGTGTTTGTCCTGTTTGTAAACACCCGCAGGGGTATTTTGAACTGTTTATTGAGAAATTTTAATTATTATATTATTAATATCTTGACACATAATAACTGATGGGAGTACACTTAACAATATATTATTTATAATTGGGTACTCCCTTTCTAAAGGGATTAATTAAGGGAAAAGGAATTTATGGAAAAGAAGAAGCTTATTACTGCACTAATGGTATGCTGTATGTCTTTTTTGCCTGTTAAGGCAGCAGACACTACAATCAGTTCTGATATTACAGGTCAAGATACGACAGCTTTGATAAATAACGCCGGAGATCATCTTATTATTGAGAATAATGTAAATATTTCTAATAATAGAGGTGAAAATAGCGGAGGTATTCATAATTTAGGGAATTTGACAATTAACGATGGTACACAAGATGCCCATGCAACTTTTCAAGGTAACAGCAATAACAGCCCATGGGGCGGCGGCGGAGCAATATACAGCTATGCTTCCGGAACAGAGATAAGTATTGGTGATTATACTTCTTTTGAAGATAATAATAAGGGCGTAAATGTACCGGCTGCCGGTGCGGTATATGTGGGGAATGCAACTCAATTAGCAATAGGAGAACACGTAAACTTTTCCGGTAACTCTGCCGGACAGGGAAATTCCCCTGGAATTGGCGGCGCTATGTATATTGAAAACAGCGCTACCACTATAGGTCAAGGGCTCAATGTAGAAAATAACTCTGCTGCGGAGGGCGGCGGGTTGTTTATTGCAAATCCGGCTATTTCAGGTGTTACTCAAATTGGTTCAGGAGCCGTATTTGAAGGAAATCAGGCTTTGACCGGCGATGGCGGAGCTCTCGTAAGCGACATGACAAACCTTACAATAGGCGAGAACGCACGGTTTGAAGGTAACATCTCTCTCTCCGGAAACGGGGGAGCTATTTCTACCGCTCAAACATTTACTTATGAGCAGGCAGGAAAAGTTACCATCGGAAGCGGTGCTCAATTTACAGGCAATGAAGCAACAGGTAATGGCGGAGCTATATATAATATAACAGAGGTTGAAGTACAGGGTGCAACTTTTGCAGGGAACAAGGCTAAAAATGGCGGAGCTTTATATAATGCCCAAAATGCAACTGCTTCCTTGCAGGATGTAACTTTCTCCGCAGCAAGCGGCGACGCTTCTAATAGCATATACAATGCCGGCAGTGTAACAACATCTTCTTCCGGCGCTAACGTTAATTTATTTGCAAGTGCCATCACAAACAATAACGAATGGACGTATGGCGGTACAAACAACGTTAGCGGTAATATTGACGGTACCGGAAATATAATAAATAGCGGAACTACAACATTTGGCGGTGATAATTCAGGCTTTACCGGAACATTCAGCCAAACTGACAGCAGCGCAAGCACAACTGTAACCGGAACTTTCTTTGACGGAACTTCAACAATTTCAAACGGAACACTCAATTGGGATACGAAGAATGCTATTCCTGAGAGCGGCAGTTTAGAAATGACAAGCGGTAATTTGAATATTGGCAGCCAAAATACGGGTAGTATATTTACGGTAAGCGGTAAGAATACTGTAGCGGATGCGGTTAACATAAATATTAATAACGGTTCAACATTATCTGTAATAGAACAAGGCGCGGTAACTCTCGGGTCTGGTGATACCTGGAGCGGTAATGTCAATCTTGCTGGCGGTGAGTTGACTGTTTCAGATATGACTATGGGCAGCTTAAGTGCAACTTCCGGTTCATTAAATCTGGATAATGTTACTCTTAATCAAGATATTATGCTGAGTGATAACATTACACTAGGCACAGTGAGTGACTTAACCAATAATGCTAACCTAACTAATAATAATTCAGCACTCAGTGTTGGAGGCGAATTTAATAATACATCAAAAGTTGAAGGCAGCGGGAACTTGACAGTTACTGACGGTTCTAATACAGGTTCAATTTCTCAAAATTCTTTTACTGTCGCGCAAGGAACTGCCGGTAGTGAGTCATTTGAAAACAGTACCAGTTCATCAATTACAGCCGGTACAATAACTAACAACGGCTCTTTGTCAAATGCGGGTACAATAGGCGGTCAGGCTACAGAATTTACAAACAACGGCGAGTTTGTAAATAACGGTACAGTAACTGCAAATGAAATAACAAATGCCGAAAATGCAACATTCACTAATAACACTGCAAATGTTACTGCAGGAACTTTTAACAACGAAGGTGAGGTTGCCGGTACAGGCTCCTTAACTCTCGGAAGCGGTACAAATACAGGGTCTATTACGCAAAATGCAATTACAATAGCTACCGGCGGAACTTATAACAACGGTACTGCAGATAAAGCTGGTACGATGAACGTAGACAACCTGACAATAAGCGCAAACAGTACATTAAATAACTACGGTTCTATCGGTTCAGTTGGCGATGTTGTAACATCTATAACCAACAGCGGAACCTTTACAAACAACGGTTCAGGGTCAATCTATGCAACAACAATAACAAATAACGAAGGAGCAAGTTTTGCGACTGCAAATAAAAATGTAGTAGCAGACACATTTATTAATAACGGCGCTTACTCCGGTACAGGGTCTACTGAAGCTGATACAGGCTCAAATAACTCATCTATTGAAGATAATAAAGTTACTATCACAGGCACGTATGACAATACCGGTTCAATAACCGCAAAAGAAGAATTTGTAAACAGTGGTACAATTACAGATTCTAATGATGCGGCAAATAACAGTAGTATTACAACTAAAAACGGCTCAAACAGCGGAAGTATCACGCAGGATTCTGTTACGCTAACAGGTAATTTTGAAAACACCGGTTCAATAAATGCAGCTAACTTTACTAATAGCGGTACAATTACGGATGATACAGGCAGCATATCAACATCAAACGGAACAAACACCGGCAGTATTACACAGGATGCAATCACTGTTGCTACCGATGGGAATTTTACTTCCGGCGCAGGCAGTGACGAAAAACAAGCCTCTATTACCGTTAATACTCTGAGAAACTACGGAACTGTAGAACTGAATAATTCAACATTGTCCGTTTTGACAGACGATGTAACAGACGGGACAATTAGTGCAATTGGCACAGGCAACGAACTGAATGCCAATATAGCGGGCGGTAATTTGAATGTCGGTAATGGTGCTGCAACAGGGGTTTTAGCCCAGACCGGCGGCAGCGTGACTTCTGATGCTATTGTTAATATAACTTCAGGAAGCACCTATGAGATTAACAGCGGAAGTGATGTAACATTAGATGGCGGTGACACTTGGGCAGGCACAATTAACCTTAGTGATGCAACTGCAGGTACCGGCGGAACGCTTACAACAAGCGGTGTAACCACAAACGGTACATTAGTAGCAGAAGCCGGAACGCTTAATATAAAAGATAGCAGTTCAATAAATATAGGAAGCGGAAGCTCAATTGCAGATGATGTTACAACAAATCTTGAATCGGGTTCTTCTCTTAATATTAATAATGGCGGAAGTGTTACTCTGAACTCCGGCGATACCTGGGCTGGTGAGATAACACTCGGTACAGAAGGCTCAGCAACTGATACTTCCTCTTTGGATGTCAGCGGATTAAATTCTACCGGTGTGCTTAAGGGTAACAGCGGCAAATTGGTGATTGGCTCCAACGACCTGGATATTCAGGGTGAAAGCTATATCGAAAAAGAAGTTGCAATACAGACAAACGGTAATATTGATATAAGTAATGGCGGAAAGGTTGCAATAGATGATAATGATACTTTAGATGCATCTTCAAAAGTAACATTATCCGAAGGCGGTACTCTGGATTACGGTAAAACTTCCCAAGATGCAAGCTCTATGATTACTGCGACTGGCGGAAATTTGAATTTATTAGATAAATCCTATTTAACTATTGACGGCTCAAGCTCTATAGCTGATGCAGTTGCATTAAATATCAATAACGGTGCAACACTTAAGCTGGATGCCGCAGTGTTAAATCTTGATAATGCAGATCAGTGGAATGGTAAAATAATAAATCAAGCCGGCGGTACAATAAACGCTAACGGTTTAATTAACAATTCTGATACTGCTACATTAGAGCAAAAAGATGGTGTTCTTAACGTTTATAACGACGCTCAATTAACTCTCGGACAAGGAAGCTTTATTGAGGATGGCGAAATAAATATTACAAAAGGTACCAATGGCGCTGAAGGCTCAACATTCACTCTTGCAGGCGGTGAAATTACCGGCGGTGATATGACTATAGATAAAGATTCCGCTTTCATTGTGAAAAATGGTACATTTGCTCTCGATACAATTTCCGGCGCCGGTAAAGTTGATGAAAACGGTGTTATGCAGGCAGCTTTGATTAACACTGCAAACGGAGAAAGAGTTCAGCATTCAATTATTGAATTGGCTATTGATGGACAAACAAACTTTAATATTGATATCCACGCAAGAGGAAACCACTACACAAGCAACGATCAGTTTGTAGTAGGGTCTCTTTCCAGTGACGGAACAGCAAGAATAGATAACTGGGGCTTGAACGGTGATATCTTCGGTTGGGATGCGCCGATTGACAGACATATAACTCTGGATCATATATTTGTTGACGAAAACGGCAATCCGCTTCAAGGTAATATTGAAATTACCAGAAAAACCGAATTCACTCCAATCGGTTATTATCAGCTTAATCAGAAAGGAAGCGGAACCGGCTTACACTACACTCTTGATTTAGTTGACTTTAACCCGCAGGTATTCAGAGGTCAGGTTGCAACTGTTGCACAATGGATGAACCAGTTAGCAATTGATGATATGTTATTCACTCATTCAATGGTTCTTCCGAGCTTCAAAGAAGAGGACGGCGGAAAAGCTTACTCAGGCATGATGGTTAACAGATACGCTTCATCAAATCCTCTCTTCGCACCATACCAGTATTCACGCAAAGACGGCGGTCTCTGGTACAAAATGTACGGAACATTTGAAAATCTGAACATGAACGTAAGCGGCTTGGGAAGAGTCGGAAACAATGCTTACGGTGCATTAATCGGTGCTGATTTCGGGTTAAAAGAACTCAAAAACGGCTGGAAATTCATGCCAACGGCTTATGTAGGCTATAACGGCGCCCATCAGGCTTATCCAGGAATCGGTGCTTACCAGAACGGCGGTCAGGCTGGTTTCTTAGGAACTTGGTATAAAAATAACTTTATATTAGGCGGTTTGGTATACGGCGGTGTTTATGAAAACAGCATGGATGTTGCAGGACATGTTGATAATGCCTTCAACTACTTTGCAGGTGCTGCAACCAAATTTGCATACAACTGGAGATTCCATAGAGACTGGGTATTACAGCCTAACTTAATGGCAGCATACAACTTCTTCGGTCAGCAAAACTGGCATTCAGACTACGGTCAGATGGGTATGATGGCAGGTATGCTAAATGGCGTTAACATTGCTCCGGGCGTTAACTTAATCTGGGAAAAAGAAACATTCAGTATCTACGGAACATTACAATATATGTATAATGTAAACGGTGCTGTAGGCGGTCGCGCAGGAAACGTCGGACTTCCGCAGGTTGAAATGGAAAGAGGCTACATTCAGTACGGTCTCGGTTTCAACAAGAGATGGGGCGAAAGATTCTCCGGATATCTGCAGGCAGTTCTTAGAAATGTCGGAAGAACCGGTGTCGGCTTCCAGCTCGGATTTAATTTCCTGTTAGGTAAGTAAGATATAATAGTTAAAAAATGGCGGCGATTGAAAATCGCCGCCATTTTTGTTTAATTATTAATTATCTAAAGTATGGAACGCGACTTCCCTTATGACGGGTATTGATTAAATAAAGTTTTATCAGGTATAGCCTGCTCTGCTTTTTCATCCCCTCGCCCCCTGCGGCACAACTGTCCATGATAATTTTATAAACGAAAGCCTTATACTACCACATATCTTTGCTTGCGTTATATTTAATGATATCTGGATATAAAAACAGACCCCTCACCCGAATTTCTAAGTTTCGCCTTAGCTCAACTTGAAATTCTTCCCTGTCTTGGATTTGCTCCACGCTCACGGAGTTTCGCCATCGGAGCAAAGCTCCTGCAGGCTCAATCCGTTCGCTATCCGGACTAACTCTCTGACGTTCGTGTCGTCCGTCCGCAAATCCGCTCTCCCGCAAGGGGCGAGGGGAACATCACGCTTAGCGTTCAGCCAACCCTCCCCTTGTGGGAGGGTAGAAATCTTTGATTTCTGGGAGGGGTTTTATTGATATCGGGTTCAGAAGGACGGCAAGCTTGCAGGCTTACTTCCAAAAGTGCCGTCATTCAGAGGGGTAAATACACCTGGTTTTGAGTCTAGACCTCCAGGTTTGTCGTCATTCAGAGGGCGTCAGCCCGAAGAATCTCTATAGCCTCCGGTAAAAATTCTAATAAAAAAGCCGCCTTTAATAAAGGCGGCTTCTCTTCTTTTATTAATTAACCATTAGCTCAATGCCAGTAATGATTTTACTGAACGGGCATTTTCTCTTACGGATTCGTCAGAATGCATATTGATTGTATCATCCAAAATCTTAATAACTTCTGCCTTATCTTTAAGAGAAAGTATTTCATTGATTGTACTCATTGCAACTGCCGGAGAAAGGTCATTGATGCCTTTGCCCTGATTTACAATTACAATCTTTAAAGAGTCGTGAACATTTTTTCTTACAAGAGCACGTGAAGTGTATTCTCTGACTTCATTATCAGGAGAATTTGTTCCCAATTCTTCCAATACTTCAATAGAAGCGTTATCCTGATGCGCTGCAAGAGCGTCAATAATTTCTGCTACATTTTTATTCATTATGCAGCCTCCTTTTCTTCAGCAAGTTTTATTTCATTTTCCCACATTGCTTTTAAATCTTCTACCGGAGTATCTTTTGTAATTTTATTATGATTATGAACTTTGCTGATTAATGCATTCCATTTCCCTGCAAGACCTTTACCAATATCGGTTACGTCAGTATTGAGGAAAGACATTTTTTCGCCGAGTCCTTTTCCGATTTCAGTCACATCAGTATTGAGGAATGACATCTTCTCTGAAATACCTTTTCCTATTCCTGATATAGAGTTTGAGAGTCCTTTACCAATATCAACAATATCAGTATTCATAACATCATTGATAGCTTTTACACCGGCGAGGTCTGAAACATTCTTATTCTTTGCATAAGTCCATGCGTTTGAAAGTCCTTCACCGATTCTCTTAACGAAGTTAACAATAGGTTCTGTAATACTGTTGCGTAATTTTGTCATGCTTCCTGCAACTGAGGATGTAATCATTTTTAATTTGCTTGTGTTCTTTGGCTGAAATCCTTCAAAAACATCGGCAAATTGCAAAGTATTCCCTTCAAAATTTACGTTTTGGAACGGATTTGTTGTTGAATTGCGAGATGTCTTGAACGGATTAGCGCATTTTTGATTTGGGGTAAGCCCTACATTGTTAATTCTCATACGATTCCTTTCTATATTCTCAGACTCTTTTACATTTATAGATTAACAATATTAAAAAGAAAATAAATCATTAGAATGGAGGATTATTTTTTGCAAAATCACTATAACTTTAGTATGAGTTTGTGAGTTTGAGATATAATAATAAGCGGATAAAAACAACATGATAGAAAACTATATTACATATTTAAATTTTCTCAGCAAAAAATTTGATAAATTCTTTGAGAGCCAAAAACCCTATATTTTCTGCAAAAAAGGGTGTGCAAAATGCTGCAAAAATGCCCAGTTTCCGTATTCGCAAATGGAGTTTGAATACCTGATGCGCGGGACTTTAAAGCTGGATGTTGAGACAAAAAAAGCTATTGTTGACAACTTAAAATCAGTTATGGATGCTAGAGAAAAATTTGAAGGAGAAAAGTTTCTCTATGACTGCCCGTTTTTAGTTAATGACGTTTGTGCTGTATATGATTACAGGGGAATTGTCTGCCGCACCTTCGGGCTGCCGTTTGTCGGAAGCGACGGAAAAATCAAAGCCCCTTTCTGCTGCTTTCAAGGACTCAATTACTCTAATGTTCTGGAAGATGGCAGCAACACTATATCTGAAGAAAAATACAAAAAACTCGGCGTTAAAGAAGAGCCGGTTGCTTTTAATATCGGGTATGAATTTTTAACTGATCCTGATTTTGAAAGAGGATTTAATTTCCAATTTGGAGACAAAAAACCGCTTATTGAGTGGTTTGTGGATTTAGAAAACGCCAGAAATTCTCAATAATCTATGTCTGAATATTTTTTATATCTCTATGGGTAACTTTTTTTGCACTGTCGGTTCTAAAGAAGAATGCAAGCGGAATCAGTAAGAATGATATAAGTGCAAAAATTGAAAATGCGTCAACATAGGACATCAAACGTGATTGTACGAGCATGGATTTGTAAATATAAGAATTTGTCTTTATAGTTGCAAAAGAGCTTGAAGAGTTTGCCATAAATGTATGCAAAAGCCCTGAAAACTTTTGTTGGAATACGAGATTAAAGTTTGAAAGGTTTTCCACCAGATACACCTGATGCATCTGGGAATGTCTTGCAACAAGAGTTGAAGCAACAGAGGCAATAACCGCTGTCATAGTTGCTTTACAAAGATTGTGCAGGCTTGCTCCGTTGGTAAGGTCAGACTTTGGAAGTGTTCCAAGAACAAGAGCCGATACCGGAATAAATGTCATTATTACCCCGACTCCCATTAATACCTGCGGCAAAGCAATATAGATAAAAGGTACGGAGAGGTTAAGATTAAGGAAGAAAAGAAGAGATGTTCCGAGTATGAAAAATCCGATTGCAATCAAAATTCTGTTATCAAATATTTTCATAAGCGGATTGATAAAAATCATCATTAAAACACATGATATAATACGCGGTGCAAGAGCATATCCGCTTAAGATTGCCGTATATCCCATTAAATTCTGCAAAAATTGGGGAACAAGAACAACAGTTGAAAACATAATCATATTAATAGACGGGCTTAAAATTGTTCCTATAAGAAAGTTCCGATCTTTAAACAGCCTTAAATTTATCAAAGGTGCACTTGATTCCAACTCTCTTATAATAAAAAACACAAGAGAGCAGACAGAAAACCCTGAAAGCCAGCAAATCCATCCGCAGTCAAACCAGTTATACTGCTGACCTTTATCCAGGACAACCTGCATTGAAAGAAGCCATAAAACAAGAGATATCATGCCGGGGAAATCGGTTTTGCCGCCCTTTCTGGTTTTCGGAGTATCCTCAATATTAGCGTACACCATTGAAATTGACAGTATTCCGACCGGAATATTTACAAGATAAATCCACTGCCAGTCTGAATTATCAACAATAAATCCGCCGAATGTCGGACCCAGAATTGCAAAAACCATTACTGCAAGCCCGTACAGGCTCATTGCAATACCTTTCTTTTCCGGAGGAAAAGCAGCAAGCAGAATTGCCTGAGAAACAGGCGTCATAGGTCCACCGCCAATCCCCTGAATAAGTCTTCCCAGAACCATCAAATTCAGATTAGGTGCAATTGCACAAATTAAAGAACCGAGTGTAAAAATTGCTATAAAAATCTTTAAAAAATTCTTTCTGCCGAGCAGCCCCTCTAACCATCCCGACATAAGTATCAGGCAGGCGTTTGCAATCATATAAGATGTTATAATCCAGTTAGCTTCATCAATAGTTGAACCGAAGTATCCTGAAATATGCGGAATTGCAACGTTAGTAGCGGATGTCGCAAGGCAGGAAAACGACGTCGGTAAAAGTATTGAAAGCGCAACCAGCCACAACGGCGCAGGTTTGTGTTTATAAACGACCTTAGCCATTACTTGACCTTAACCTCCGGAACTACTGACATCCCCGGAACAATATTATAGCCTGAAATATCTTCCGTAAATACAATCTTAACCGGAACCCTCTGAACTATTTTTACATAACTTCCGACAGCATTTTCAGGCGGGAACAGGCTTGCCCTTGCACCGGTCGAGCGCTGAATACTGTCAACTTCGCCCTTAAACTTCTTTCCGCCAAAGGTATCAATCTTAATTTTAACCGGCTGCCCTTTTTTCATATTAGCAAGCTGGGTTTCTTTGAAGTTTGCAACTATCCACATTTTCTCCGGAACAATAGCAAACATCGGCTGCGCTACCTGAACATAGTTTCCCTGCTCAACTGTACGGTTTGTTATTTTCCCGTCCTGAACCGCATATATCTTTGTATAAGAAAGATTTAATTCATCCTGTTCAACTTCCGCTTCCAATCTTTTTATTGAAGCGTTAATCTCATCATATTTAGCTTTTGCAGACCTGCTGTTTGATTCTGCAGCTGTAAGTTTATTCAAACTCGCATCATAATCCTGTTTTGAGGAAATTCCTTTGTCATACATCTTAGAATATCTGTCATAATCAGCACGGGCAAACTCTAAATCAGACAAAGTTTTTGTAACCTGATTCTCAGAACTTACAAGTGCCGCCCTTGCTTCATCAAGCTTCGCTCTTGTCTCTTTTAATTTTGCCTCATAATCTTTAGGGTCAATCTCCAGAAGAAAATCCCCCTTCTTAACCTCCTGATTATCTTCTATATTCAAATGTATTACAGGACCTGAAACCCTCGGCGCTACAGTTATTACATGACCTTCTATAAAAGCGTCGTCAGTAGATTTATAATATATAGTGTGAATTCCGTAAAATATACCGCATATCAAAAACACAAGCCCCGTTATAGCAGGAACAAGCACTCTTTTTTTCATATACTCGGGACGGTCATCCTCCAGTTCAATTATACCGTCATCATGTTTATCTTCTTCCACAATTCTCTCCTTTATATCTGTAATTTAACCTTATCTCTTATATTTTTATTCATCTTCTCAAGCGTTGCAAATGTTATTGCAAGCTCTTTTCCATCAATACCATTTGTTATAGTGCTTCTTAAATCCTTATCTACAGGCAAAACTGTTTCCCAGATTTTTTTCCCTTTCTCCGTCACCAAAAGTTTGTAAATTTTTCTCCCGTGTGATTCCGGAACTTTTTCCAGAAGCCCTTTCTTACGCATATTCTCAATTATTCTCGACATGTTTGCTCTGTCTTTAAACATAATCTCCGCAAGCTGTCTCTGGTACATAATTTCTTCGTTTTCAAGCAACAAATACAAAATCACGTACATATCCGGGCTAATCCCGTAATTTTTCTCACAAAACGTCTGGGTCGAAAACCCGCGGATTAACGTACCTGTTATATATATTAACGAACCTATTCTTCCTTTTAAATATTCCCTATACATTTTTTTAACTCTACTTATCGGATGGCATTGACAAAATATCCACAATTATTTTTTGACTCCCCGCCATCCTCTGCTGACTCTGTTACTAGCTGGCTGCATCGGGAGTTTTGTTTTTTAGCGGGTGACATAAGTCATCCAACTTCTATTATTTTTTGACTCCCTGTCACCCTCTGCTGACTTTGCTACCGGCGGGCTGCATCGGGCGTTTTGATTTCTGCACGGATGGCATTGATAATACCTCTACAGTTATTTTTTTAACGCCCTGTCACCCTCTGCAGACTCTGCTACCGGCGGGCGCGCACGTCCCCTCGCCCCTTTGTGGGAGAGCGGATTTTCGGTAGGGCGACGGCTTTGCCTAGCCTGTGAGGTGGAGGAAAGCTGGGAACTTTCCGACACCCCGAATAATCCAAGACGGGAAGAATTTCTTAATGAGCGTGAGCGAATTTAGAAATTCGGGTGAGGGGGTGTACAGCCCCAACCACTCTCGATATTTTATTAAGATATCAAATCCTCTTTTTCAATGTAGCTCGGGTTCGTAAACCCGACAAAAACTTTTTTATTCCTTGTGATATAATTATAGCACAAGGAATTTTTAAGGATGGATTTTATGAAAAAAATTTTTATATTAGCCTTAATATTATGTACCACCATTACTACACCGGTTTTTGCAAAAAAACAGAATGATGTTCAAAATAATATTGAATACATGAATCTTACCTGGTGGAAAAAGTTTAATGATGAAAATTTAAACAATAATCTTCTAAAACTTTATGAAAAGAATTATGACCTGAAAAATGCCGCATTAAAAGTTAAAGAAAACGAACAGCTTGTAAAAATGCAATTTGCAAACGAGCTTCCGCAATTATCGTTTTCAGGCGAATTATCAAGAGATATAAGAGGCGCACGCCAGCAGTACGGAAACATGATGATACCTAATTATTCGCAATATAACTATTATCTGCCGCTTACTGCAGGTTATGAAGTTGATATATGGGGTACTAACAGACTAAAAACAAAAAGCGTAAAAGAGCAGCTTGAAATTGTTAAGCAGGCAGAACGCGCAACTTATATTGCTCTGACTTCCGATTTTGCGGCTGATTATTTTAACCTTATAAAAGCCGATGAATTTTTGAGAATTCAGGAAGATTTAATAAAAGCACAGGAAGATATAGTTTCAAAAGTTTCTGACAAATACGGAATCGGACTTTGTTCCATAAACGAACTCCTTGCTGAGGAGAGAATGCTTACAAATCTGCGGGAAGAAAGAAACAAAAATATAAAAACCAGAGATACACTAATAAGCAGCATGCTTGTTTATCTTTCAGAATCAGGCGGAAATATTGAAAGAGGGAATTATAAAAATATTTCTGTTTTAACCGGTATTCCGGATAAATTTACGACAGAAGCCGTAACAAAAAGACCGGACTTTTTGCAGGAAGAAGCAAATATAAGACGTATCGGATTTGATGTAAAAGTTGCAAGAAGAGAATTTTTGCCAAAGTTTATTATTTTCGGTCAAATCGGTCTGAACGCTTACCATTTTGACTCGCTTTTTAATTCGGCGTCTCAATTCTTTAATGCCGGAATTTTACCGTCAATGGATTTATTTTCGGGCGGAAGAAAGGCTGCACTTTTGAAATTAAAGAAGTTTGAATATCAGGAAGCACTAAATAGTTATCAAAAGACTATTCTTAACGGAATAAAAGAAATAAATACCGGGCTTATTGCATACAACGAGGCGTCAGAAAATTATAACGAAAGCGCGGAGCGCTTAAAACTTCAAAATCAGACTTTTTCGCTTATGAATGACAGATATTCAATCGGCGCGGCAAGTGATTTAGATGTATTATATGCGAAAGAAGCTTATTTGATGATAAGTAAAGAAGAAGTGTCTAACAAGGTTAATACGCTTATTTCAACAATCGGACTTTACAAAGCTCTTGGCGGAGTCGATTTGTATAGTTTAAATACCAATCTGTAATTCACATGTAAAAGAACACATGGTTTGATTATTTTGTACAGATGGTTTGATTTTTTTCGGCAACTTTAAGTAAGTTTGCCTTGTCATTTTTTTCTTAAAAATTGTTGTTAAACATTAGTACATTTTATTTTATTCAATAAATTAATACAGCTGGCAAAAAATATATTTACAGGTTTTAAAAGATATTAGGAATTCAAATATGAAAATAAACGGAATAAAAACGAATATATTTAAAGATATTATTATCCCTGCGACTAAAAGGATGTTCAATTTTAAAAAAGTTGACCTTGTACGTCAGCC
>CALUVI010000047.1 GCA_944324185.1 Candidatus Gastranaerophilales bacterium
GTACAAATCAACCCGCTTTCCAGAAGGTTAATCAAAAGTATTTGAAAGAAGCTGAAAACTGGTATAAAAGAAGAGGAAATATTGATTCGTCATGGTATGAATCCTTAAGAGATGATGTTACTTTATTTAAAGATATTTCAAAGCAGGATGGTATAGATACCATGAATGCTGTACGAAAATACGTGACAGAAGGCAGCATGAAAGCATTTAACCATGTAATGGATTGTATAAAGAGAGCTTAATTAATAATGTCACTGATTTTATTTCCGGCAATAGCGCCTAATCCCATGCCGACCAGCGAGAACGTAAATCGGGCAAGCTTGCCCGACAAAATAATTAAAGAGGTGTATTATATGAAAATCAATGCAGTTAATGGTACAAATCAACCCGCTTTCCAAAAGGTTAATCAAAAGTATTTGAAATGGGCGGAAAAATTATATAAAGAGAGAAGAAATATTACAACTGAATGGTATGAATCTTTAAGAGATGATGTTACTCTATTTAAAGATATTTCTTCTAAAGACGGAGTTGATACTATGAATGCCGTAAGGAAATATGTGACAGAACCAAGTATGAAATTCTTTAATCACGTAATGGATTGTATAAAGAGAGCTTAATCAATAAGGTCGCTAATCTTATTTCCGGCAATAGCGCCTAATCCCATACCGACAAGAGAGCCGACCGGTCCAAAATGTTTTGCGCCGATGGCTCCGCCGTAACCGATTCCTGCAATGGAGCTTGCAAAATTTACTGCGGATTTTGCAGTAGCTTTAATTGCATTCTCGCCGTCTGAAATTTCTTTAACCAGATGTGCTGCTTCTAATCCCCCTAAAACCGCTCCACCGATTTTGGTTGTCCTTGTCATTGCACGGGCTGTAAGTTCACCAAAAGGGGATTTAGTGATAAACTGTTTTGCACGAATATAAATAGGATTCTCTTTTGTTGATGTTATATTTTCTATTTTTGTATCAATAGGAGTTTCTTTAACATCAAATTTATTTATAACAAATTGTTTCAGCTTTGTATCCCACAAAGTCGTATCATTCTTCAATAACCACTTCGCAAACTTCGGACAAGGGCTTGTTGCGGGGTTTACAAATTTATGCAGCAATGTTCCTCTAAAAAATGAAAACGGATGCTGGGCTTTTTTGTAGTCATAAGAGGGGGTAAAAGATCTGCCTTCCGCACCTGACTTAATTTGTGAATAAGCGGATTTCATATCCCGCCAGTCCTCGGGAGCGTTCAAGACAGCAAGTGACACAAGTCCGGCTGCCGGAATATAATCATCTGCTTCAATTTTGTCCGGAACCCTCTCAACACGTCTGAAAATCGGGCAAACATCAAATATTGAAGAGAGTTTATTCTCTTTATCCACGCGCTTTTTAACCTCCTCATAATCCTGCTGGATTTGAGAAAATTTGCCCAGCTCATTCTGATATAGTACCGGATTAATTTCTGACACAATAATACCTTCTTTTACCACACTATATTTATATAAAGTATTTTTGTCAGCAAAAATTGCGTAGCAAAAAAAATTTTTACGTTTTTTAATATTATCAAGGAGTCAATTTATGCAAGTTCAAAGAATACAATCACAACCAACCTTCACCTCACTCAAAAACCCTATTAAGGCAGAAAAATTCTTATACAAAGACGAATTTGTATTAATGCGTGAGGCAAAAAAATCTGACTTAACTGATGTTGCAAAAGATATAAAAAAATGGATGAGTAATTCTTTCAGGCTTGAAAACTGCATGGGAAACAGTCCTGAGAATAAAAAAGCCCGGGAGATTTATCGTTCTATAGACCACAAAGAATGGCTGAAAGATATAAAGCAGCACCTTATTGATATAATGAAGAAAGATAATTCATCAATACTTGTTGCCAGAAATCAAAAAAATAAACTGGTAGGTTATGCAACAATGGAACAAGCCGGACATATTAAAACTCCGACGGGAATTATAGAAAACATCCATCTTGATCTCAAGTACAGGGATGGTAATCTGGGAGAAAAACTGCTTGAAAAAATAACTTCTACCGCAAAAAATGAATTTGATGATGTAGTTGTTGCATCGTACTCTCTGGGTGACAGGAATTTTTACAGTGATGCGGGATATCAAATAATTGATTCCGATAACTACAGAAATGCTCTTTACGCAAGATACGGCGGAGTTAGTATAAAAGAGTTCTGGCTAAAAAAGAATATGAATCATTAATACGCCTTCACAAGAAAAATCTTTATCCCTTTATCAAGACGTTCAACCCGTTTTACGTATCTGTAATCGGTGATATTTGTAAGAATCAAAACAACAGCCGGAGCTTTACCCGTCATTTTGGAATAATAAAGAGCCTGTCCGACAGATTCTGCCCATTTTTTAGCAAAATCAAATTCTATAGCATAATCCTTAGCAAGGCAGTCGACTCTTGTTAAATCCCATAATACCGCTTCTTTTCTCCCAAAATCTGATGTACACCACTGGTTTACATAATACGATTCTACCTGCTTTGGCATCATTGTCTGGGTTTCGTACCATTTTTGCGGAACGTAGCTTAAGCCAAAATAATAAATCCCCGTTGCCATCAAAACAAAGGTAATTATAAAATGGATTGTTTTGTTTGAAGATTTCTTTTTACGCGCCATAAACTCTCCGGCTCAAAACTTATTATACCATTTTTTGAATAAAATTACTTTTATTATTTTACAACATCCAAAGTCGTGTAATCATTAAGATACGGCAAATGCTCTTCTGTAATCAATTCTCCCGGAAGCAGAATTGAAATCCCCGGAGGACACTCCGCAACAACTTCCGCAGAAATTCTTCCAATTGCTTCTTCTTTTCTTATAGTCTCTTTCTCTGCATAAAATGCGTCTCTCAGACTCATTTTAATCTGAGGCTCCAGCATCGGCATGTGTTTGCGCTTTTCAAGATAATAAATGTCCTGATAGTTTTCTGATGCAATTTTTTCTAAACAATCAGCCAGATATTTGAAATCAGAATGCTTGTTGCCGATATTACAGAGAATCAAAACCCCGATATCAGAGGCTGACTCAACTTCTATTCCAAAATCAATCTCAAGAATAGACTCCAACCGCTTGCCGGAAAGTCCGTCAATTTTGATAAAAACTTTCGTAACATCAGTCTTATACCCGAAATCACCCTTAAGCTGGTGCAATCCAGGAATAGCATCAAGGCGGGTTCTTAAATATTTTGCATTCTTAACCGCACGCTCTAATAAATTCTGCCCGTTTCTTGACTGCAAATTTGCTCTGGCAGCGTCAAGGCTTGCAAGAAGCATTAAAGAAGGGCTTGTTGTATGCAAAAGTTTCAAAGCTTTTTCTACAGCCGCACAATCAAGGCAGGAGTCTTTTGCAATATGAAGCATAGAACTCTGGCTCATGCTGCCGCCTGTTTTGTGAAGCGAATGAACAACCGCATCAGCGCCGAGTTTTAGAGCTGTCTCAGGCAGGTGTTTATTAAAATTCCACAAACATCCATGCGCCTCATCCACAATCAATGGAATCCCGTACTTTTTACAAACCGCACTTATAGACTTAATATCAGACACAACTCCCTCATAAGTCGGGTTTGTAATCCAAACCATTGAAACATCCGGATTTTCCTGTATAGTTCGCTCAATCTTACCCGCATCAATATTTCCCCATACAGACCAATCCTCAATCTTATTCGGACAAATCCAAACCGGCTCTGCCCCTGAAATGATAAGCCCCGTTAGAATTGACCGGTGGCAGTTTCTGTTTACAATTACTTTCTGCCCTTTTTTAGTCAAAGCCATTGCAAGAGCAAGATTCCCCGCGGTTGAACCATTAAGCAAAAAGAATGTTTTCTTAGCGCCAAAAGCCTCTGCCGCAAGTTCCTGCGCCTCTTTTATAGGACCCGTTGCAGGATGAAGTGTTCCCAAATTATCAAACTCATCAGTCGTATCAACATTCAAAGCCTTTTCGCCAATCAAATTGCGAAAATCCTTAAAAATAGCCTTACCTTTCGTATGTCCCGGAATATGAAACTGATATGTAGGATTTTCATAAGCTGTCTTTAATGCCTCTACAATCGGAGCCTTTACTTTTACAGCCTCTTTTTGTCTTATATTTAAAGCCTGATTCAGGTTCTTTGTCACTTCTTTTCTTCCCTTTTTGATTTTATGATTTTCTGATATTTTGATATTTACTGTTTATCATAATACATGAAAAAAAAATTTTTTGCCACTTACTTACTTTTTCTTTACTAAAAAGAAAAAGTAAGCAAAAAGAAAAGATTTTCTTTGTCGGCAGACATAATACAAACTCCATGCTTGTTTTCAAACTACTAGTCTGCCTCGAATTATAACTACAAGACATTGAATAACTAAAAACTAAAAAGAAAAGTAAGCAAAAAGAAAAGATTTTCTTTGTCGGCAGACATAGTACAAACTACAAGCTTGTTTTAAAACTACTGGTCTGCCTCGAATTATAACTACAAGACATTGAATAACTAAAAACTAAAAAGAAAAATAAGCAAAAAGAAAAGAACTTTTAGTCGGCAGACATAGTACAAACTACAAGCTTGTTTTAAAACTACTGGTCTGCCTCGAATTGAGACTACAAGACATTGAATAACTAAAAACTAAAAAGAAAAATAAGCAAAAAGAAAAGAACTTTTAGTCGGCAGACATAGTACAAACTACAAGCTTGTTTTAAGACTACCGGTCTGCCTCAAATTGAGACTACTAGATATTGGAAAACTAAAACTAAAAACAAAAGTAAGCAAAAAGAAAAGAACCTTGGGGCGGCAGATATAAGTCTCTTTTTCACTTTTATTTTAGGTCTGCCCGATAGCCTGAAAAAACTTTAATTTTATTAGCACCCATCCTTGCCTTCCCTCATAAGGGAAGGAATGCGCCCAACCTGTCTATCACTTCACCCTTTACCCCTCACTCTTCACCAACTTCCCATTTCTCCCAAATATTAACCATAAGGTTTAAATAATTTCAATCCTTTGACCGTTATAAAACATTTCCCGATAGTGTACTATACGGTTGGGAGAGAGTAATGCAAATAGATGCAGGGATAAATAAGAATAATCTGGCTAAAGTCGTGGAAAAGGTTACGGTGCCTGAACGTTCACGTTCTTATGCTCTTTGTGTAAAAGCAGACGCCTTAAGGTTTGCAAAAATGTACAAAGAGTCTGTTCAGGCATACTTGCAGGCTATTATGATGGACAGAGGAGAAGTCAAAGCCTACTTCGGGCTTGCAATGTCCTACAAGTATTTGAAAGAATACAAAAAGGCTATCAGTACTCTTTCTAAATTAATAGAGATAGATGACAGCAACGATGAATACTTTTTTGAATTAGGTGTTTGTTACCTTTCTGACGGCAAGCCGGCAGAAGCAATACAGCATTTAATCAAAGCTATTTTGATTAACAGAGAAAACTTAGAAGCGCAGATTCAACTCGCTATAGCACACGAACTCGTCGGAGAAGAAGATTTGTCTTTAATGATTTACAACAAACTCATTGAAACCAATCCGGAGTTTTTAAAAGCTTATTACAACAAAGCTGCAATGCTTATGGGAATGGAAAATTATATGGAGGCTTCTAGAACCTTCTTCCAGCTTATTAAGCGCAACCCTGATTATTACAAAGCATACTTGGGTATAGCTATGAGTTTTGATAAAATGGCTAAATACAAAGACGCAATCCGTTATTACAAGAAGTTTCTGGAAATGAAACAGTTTTCTGAGGATGCAATTTTTGCACGCAGCAGAGTTATTGAACTCAGAGCTTTATATTTTTCTAAAGACAACTCTTTAAAAATCATTGAATAATTCCGTATTGACCATCCGGTCTATAGACTTTTTATAATTTTAACCCCTTGATTGATGTTAACCATGCCCGTATATAATACACTGTAAGTGTAGACTTATGGGGTGGAAAAGTATAAACTTTTCTGTTCGGGAAACAGGTTAGTGAATAGTGAATATTGAGTAGTGAGTAGATTTTAAAATTAAAATCAAATTGACGAACTATTTAACTTATCCGCTTTTCGGCTAACAAAAGAGTGAGAGTAATATGTCACCCTTTCCAAAGATGGCGAGGGAAAAATAAAAGACCTGGAGAGAGGATAGCGTAAGATGAATCTTACGGGCTTGGATACAACTTTACAGCGTATAAACGCAATAGAAAACCGGTTTCAGTCGCTGATGAGCTGGGGAATTCAGCCTGACGGAGATTTTCAAAAGATTCTGGATAAATCAATTTCTCATACGAATCACCCTACAAACACATCACGCACTGAAATTAACGAATTGATTGATAAATACGCTGATAAAAACGGTTTGGATTCTGATTTTGTAAAAGCTGTTATTAATCAGGAGTCAGGGTTTAATCCGAACGCAACTTCAAGATGCGGCGCAATGGGGCTTATGCAGCTTATGCCGTCTACTGCTGAAGGCTTAGGCGTTACAAATGCTTATGATGCGGAACAGAACATTATGGGCGGAACAAAGTATCTTAAAGGTCTGATGGACAGGTTTGATAATAATAAATCACTTGCGCTTGCCGCATACAATGCGGGACCCAATGCCGTAAAAAAATACGGCGGAATTCCTCCGTACGCTGAAACGCAGAATTATGTAAAAAAAGTTTTGAGCAATTATGACCGTATGAAAGGAGCAGAATTATGATAGTAAGAAGTTTTGAATCCGCTGCAAACGGCATGAATGCTTTAATGGATATGAATGATAATATTGCAAACAACCTTGCAAACGTTAATACTGTCGGGTATAAAAAAGGGTCTTTAAGATTTAAAGATGTTATGCAATCGGCAGTATACTCCCAGCAGGGTTCTATTATCAGAAACACAAACGAAAACAATTATCTGGGAAGTTTGAGTGTCGGAAGTGCAAGTATGCAGTATACGCATGATTTTTCTCAGGGCGCATTGACTAAAACTTCGAATCCGTATGATGTTGCAATCGAAGGCGACGGATTTTTCAAAGTTCAGGATGCTGACGGAAACATATCTTACACAAGAAACGGCTCTTTTGTAGTGGATAACGGCTATTGGCTAAAAACCAAGCAGGGCGAATATGTTCTTGATGTGGATAACAGAAGAATAAGAATGCTTCCTTACGATATGGAAGATGAGACGGCTTTCAGAGACAGAAAAGACATTGTTATTGCAGAGAACGGTAATATTGAAATAAATTCTTATAACCAGAAAGTTCCGCTCCAAACAATCGGAGTCTGGGATTTTGCGGACAAAGACGACTTATTTGAAATCGGGGATGCAAAATTTATATCGAGAGACGAGATAAATAATCCGGAATTAAGGTCGGAAAAATTTTCAATCCAGCAGGGAATGCTGGAGCTTTCAAACTCCAATGTAATAAGGGAAATGATTAATTCTATTAATACAACAAGGAATTATGAAAGTTTGACAAAGGTAGTAAGCACAAACAGCGACATGCTTCAAACGGCTGTATCAGTCGGAAGGATAAGGAGTTCATAAAAGAGTGACTAAGTAAGAAAATCTGCTAGAAAAATAAAAGCAAGTTAAGCAATTTTATTACACTAAAATCTAAATAACTACTTGGTCACTTGATCACCTGATCACTTGGTCACTGAAGAAAGAGGAATCAAAACATGTTAAGAGCACTAACAACAGCAGCAACAGGTATGATAGCACAACAAAACTATCTTGACGTAATCGCAAACAATGTAGCGAACGTAAACACTACGGCATTTAAGCAGTCAAGAATAGAGTTTCAGGATTTGTTATCACAGGCACAGAGAACTCCGGGCGCTTTGATGAATCAAGGAACTTATCAGCCGGTCGGTATAGAAATCGGGCTTGGTGTTAAAACTGCCGCAACAACAAGGGTATTTACCCAGGGTGTTGCAATATCAACAGGGCGCCAGTTGGATATTGAAATCGAAGGCGAAGGCTTTTTGCAGGTTATGAAAGAGGACGGCTCACTTGCCTATACACGTGACGGCTGCTTACAGGTTGACTCATTAGGTCAGTTATGTACAAACGACGGGCTTTTGATTCAGCCATCCGTATCAATTCCGAGAGACGCAACAGAAATTACCATCACGCAGGACGGTAATATTTCTGTAACACTTCCGGGACAGACGCAACAGTCAATTGTCGGCTCTTTGCAGTTAGTAAAATTCCAGAACCCTTCAGGGCTGCTTTCTATCGGACACAACCTGTACAAAGAAACTCAGGCTTCCGGAAATCCTGTTCAGGATACTCCGGGGCAGAACGGTCTGGGCTTAATCCAGCAGGGAATGCTTGAAGGCTCTAACGTTCAAATCGTAGACGAACTTGTAGGCTTAATTAAAGCAGAAAGAGCTTTTGAATCAAATTCTAAAATAATTAACTCTTCAAGTAATATTTTGCAATTGACTAATCAGATGGGATAAGGAGGAGAAGTGACCAGGTGATCAAGTGATCAGGTGACCAAGAATAGAAAAATATAAAATGTTTAATTAACATAAAATCAAAAATCAAAATACGACAAAAATAATAACCACTTGATCACTTAGTCACCTGATCACTTGATCACTGAAAAAATGAAAAACCTTTTCGCAATACTTCTAATAATTTTTATAGGAGCGTTGGGCGTAAATGCGCAGACGCTCACTTCTGCCGATGTTAAAACCTCCGTTGCTAAAATCCTTTGTGAAAACTACAAGCAAATGACAAACGCTGATGTTGAAGTGAAAGTAACAGGTACCCCGTTTGCAACATTGCAGCTTCCGGACGGAGCCGTAAAATATAAAATCGTATCCGGAGGAGATAAAATTGTCCCGAGAGACATTAAAAGGGTTGATGTTTACGTAAACGGCGCTTTTATCAAAACTCTTAATCTTCCGGTGCAGACAAGTGTTTTTAAAGAAGTTCTGGTTGCAAACGATTTCATAAACAGAGAACAAGTGATTACAAAAGAAAATTCTACCGTTAAAAAAATGGATGTTTCTCTGAAAATGGACTACGTTCTTTCGGAAAAGGTTCTGGAAAAAGAACCGGCTGCAAAAAAAGCGTTCCAGAAAGGCGAAGTAATTGACAGAAGGTTTGTGAAACTGAGACCGGATGTTGTAAGAAACGGCGAAGTCAGAATATTTTTCGTATCAAACGACGCAGTTATGGTATCAGTAGACGGGACAGCAATGTCCGACGGTATGTGCGGTGACTACATAGATGTGGAAAACAAGAATTACAAGAAAATTTATAACGGAAAAGTTATTGGCGAAAATAAGGTGCTGGTGGAGATATGATTTTGATGCGGTAAATCTGTGATTTACCGCATCAAAAATGCAAGCAATATCTCCATCAAATGATTGATGTTTTATTCTGTATAATCGTATAGACTGTATATGTAGACTTTTAATGGGGAAGGTATATTCTATCAGGGTTATTTTCATAATCCTGAAATACAGCGGGTAAGTATTATGAAAAAATTGTTATCGAGCTTATTAATAATGTTGTTGATGATAGGGGGATTGTTGCCTGCTTGTGCTATTGATGCAAAGGTAAGAATTGTTGATTTGACTCATATTAAAGGGGTCAGAGAAAACCAGATTGTGGGATACGGTGTTGTTGTCGGTCTACCCGGAACAGGTGATAATTCCCGTTCAACACAGATTACAAACCAGATGCTTTTAAGGAATTTAGGAACGGTAATTGAGCAGGAAAACTACATTCAAAAAGGTGCTTCCGCTGCAGTAATCGTAACTGCAACAGTTCCTCCGTTTGCTAAAAACGGTGACAAAATCGATGTAACGGTTTCTGCAATGGCAGACTGTAAGAGTCTGGAAGGCGGTGTTCTTGTTCAGACAATCTTAAAAGCGCCGAACGGTGAAGCCGTTGCAGTCGCGCAAGGTCCTTTATCTGTAGGCGGGATTAATAAAGCCGCAGGCGGCTCTTCTGCCAGAACTGCAATCACTACAACCGGTAGAATTCCGGGCGGTGCAATAATCGAACGTGATATTTATACGGAAATCGGAGACGAAAATTCTATAACTTTATCGATTGACCGTTCTGATTACACGCTTGTATCAAGAATTGCAAAGACAATTTCTCAGGTAGCGCCGGCTCAGGCAGTTGACGGAAGTTCAGTTAAGGTTGAAATTCCTGCAAGGTTTATGAATGACAGAGTAAACTTCTTATCAATAATTGAGAATCTGGAAGTTTCGCCGACTATGGACAGGGCAAAAGTTGTTGTAAACGAAAGAACCGGAACGGTTGTAATCGGAGCGGATGTAAAACTTCTTCCGGCAGCGGTTGCACACGGTAATATTACGGTTACTGTTTCGACCACAAATGAAGTCTCCCAGCCTAATGCTTTTGCAAACGGTGCAACGGTCGGGTTTGAAAATGCAGATATTGAGATTAACAAAACTCCGGGAAGTTTAGTCACAATGCCTGCAAACAGTAACTTAAACGATTTAGTCAGGGCGCTTAATGCAATAGGAGTTGCGCCGGTTGACTTAATATCAATACTGCAAGCACTCAAAAAGTCAGGAAGCCTGCAGGCAGATTTGGTTATTATTTAGGAGTGATCAAGTGACCAAGTGATCAGGTGATCAAGAATAGAAAAATAAGGAAATATTCAATAAATAATAAATAATACAAAATCAAAAAATGACAATAAATTTAAAACAACCACTTGATCACTTGGTCACCTGATCACTTGATCACTGGAAAGAAAGGACACAATGGACTTTTCAACACCTACAATAGATTTAATAAAACATGGCTTAAATAATGCGCAGACGGTTAACTCCGATCAGGTTCTTTATAACAGAATTAAAGAATCAGGTGATTCTAAAGAGCAGTTGAGAAAAGCTGCAACAGAATTTGAGTCAATATTTATTACCAAAATGTTATCCGAGATGGATAAAACCGTAGACAGGGAAAACGGACTTTTCGGAAAAGAAAGCCAGTATGTTGATACCTTTAAATCAATAGTTTATCAGCAAATGGGACGTGATATTGCGAATAATCCGAGAACCTCCTTCGGATTTGCAGACCAGATCTACAGACAGATGGAGAAGTATGTGGGTGGGAGTGATCAAGTGATCAGGTGATCAAGAATAGAAAAATAAGGAAATATTCAATAAATAAATAAAAATAATACAAAATCAAAAAATGACAATAAATTTAAAATAACCACTTGATCACTTGGTCACCTGATCACTTGATCACAGAAAAGAAGGAATCAAAAATGTTACCAAGAATAGAAACCAATTCAGTTCAGCAATTCAGCGCATTAAGTGCATTCAAATCAGCGCAGACTCTTCCTAAGAAGGAAGAAGCGGAAGCAAAAGAAGTTTCAGGCGGAACGGAATCTAATAATGCCAAAACTTTGCTTGAAAGAATTGACGTAAATGAAGTAAGGGAATGCGCAAAAACCGTAGGCGAATTCAATATTTCAGATGATGACATTAAGTACGGACTGTTATACGGTAGAAGTGTTATAGCAGAGTTTCTATGTTAAAAAGTTTAGAAGTTGAGAAGTTTAGGAGTTAAGCAGAAGTTATTATTAATAATATTATGAGCGTAAGCGAATTTAAATTCTTCTAAACTTTTCAACTTCTAAACTCCTAAACTAATTACCAAGCATTGAGGAAGAGGAAATGAAAAAAGTATTAACAATAATAGCAATATTAATGATGACAAGCGTAAGTGTTCAGGCGGAATCACTGTTTACGCTCGGAGCGACGCAAAACTATGCAGGTGTTCCGCGCTCACTCTTCGGAGGAGTTCAGGCTCATCAAATCGGGGACTTAATCTCTATTATTATGGAAGAAAATATAACGGTTAACGATAACCTGACGTATTCTTCCGAAAAATCATCTACAACGGTTGATACTTTTACATCATTTATAAACCGCTGGTTCGGCTTATCTCTTAAGGATTCTGACGGGTTCGGCGGATCTAATGAAGTTTCTAACTCTGCAACAGGCGGAAGAACTTTAACATTCGGCGACCAGATAGCAGTTCAGGTTGTTCAGCAGCTTCCTAACGGCAATCTCGCTGTACAGGGTAAGAAAACTCTTGTTAACGGAAACGAAAGAATGGACTTTATCGTAACAGGCGTTGTTGACCCGAGATGGCTTAATGCTAACGGAGAGATTTATTCTTACAATGTTTCAAATCTCCAGTTTGCACTCTCAGGACGCGGCTCTATATCAAGAAACCAGAACGAAGGTATTTTCAACAGATTTGTTAAGTATCTGTTCTAGGGGAGTGACTAAGTAAACATTAAATAATTACTTGATCACCTGGTCACTTGATCACTTGATCACTAAAGAAAAGAAACTTATGGACAAAAAACAATTCAAAAACTTAATAGACGTATTGGATAAAATCATTGTCGCTTATTCCAAGCTTAAAGATCTCTTTGAAGAGAAAAAAGAGACTCTTAAAAAATCCAAACCGGATGATTTAGGAGTTCTGGATAATAAAATTCTTGCTCTCAATAACGAGATAACCAAGCTTAATGAAGAGAGAAAAAATCTTGCTGTAGAAATGCTCGGCAAAGACACGAATATGTCCGGTTTTATTGAGTTTGCGACCAATGAAGCACCCGAGTATGTGAACGCTTTAGAAGAGAGAAAAGTAAAGATTTGTAAAATTATTCCCGAGTTAGTGTTATTAAATCAGCAAAATGTGGAATTATTAAAGCATGGCATCATAATATCTAACAAGATGTTGGAAACAATTATTGATGCATTTGCTCCTCAAGGATGTAATTACAACGGAGCAGGCAAGACAGACGCACATGAATATGACATGTGGACCATAAATGAAGAAGTTTGACGGACGTACATTTCAGCCGGCAGTTGGTTGAAACAACACGCCCGGCTTGGACTTCCGGATATAACTTAAGAAAATGAGGTAAAAAAATGGCAAGTTTGTTATCATCATTGAATATGACCGCAAATACGCTTTCCGTAAACGAGAAAGCGATTAGTGTCGTATCCCACAACGTTGCGAACATGAATACCGAAGGGTATCACAAACAGAGGGTTAATTTTGCAACAAGAAACATAGCCGGTGCTATCGGAGATAATGTTAACAACCAGATTCGCGCAAACGGCGGCGTTATGATTGCAAATGTTATGAGATATAATGACGAGTATCTCAATAACTACTATAGAGACCAGCTTTCTCATCTCAATACTCTTGACCAGCAGCTTGATACAATCGGAGATCTTTCAAGTATTTTTGACGATTTGGAGGGCGAAGGCATTGATGCTGCGCTTTCAGATTTTTACGAAGCTTTAAATAACTTAAACGAGTATCCTGCAAGCTCTACAGCCAGAACCAATTTTATTGAAGTTTCAAAAACACTTGTATCCGTATTAAACTCAAAAAGCGTAGAGTTGGAACAACTTACAACTAAGGCTTTAGGTGACGGAGTTTCTCAAGAAGCTTTAGAAAATTCGCAAATATATGTTCAATATACTGCATTAAATGACAAACTTACAGAACTTGCAGATGTTAACAGAGCTTTAATGGTTACACAAACCGGAACTCTGGAAGCTAATAACCTGCTGGATAAAAGAGATTTAATTCTTAATGAAATTTCTCAGTTTGTTGATATCAATGTAGAAGAAATTCACAACGGAGCTGTTCGTGTTTCAGTTGGTATGACAGATCTTGTAAGAGGGGCAAAAGTAGTAGGAAAATTAGATATCCAAACAGCAAAGGAATATTGTGAATCCCAGAACCCGCCGATAGCCTATCCTGATGACTGGACAGGAGAAAATGCCGTTATAAGCATTATTAATCCGGAAGAAGAAAACAAGGTGGTTGTAGCAAATGCAAATTCAATTATAACCGAAGGTACGCTCGGCGGACTTCTGCACTCTGCAACTGCGGTTGATGGCGAAACTAACGCCGGGACGGCAATGGCAGGGCTTAACACTCTTGCTCAGGCAATAGCGGATATATTTAATGAACTGAATACAAGAGAAGGGGCATACTGTATTAATCCTGACGATACGGGAAAACTTATTGACAGCCCTGATGACAATTTTCTCTTTGTAACAACTGACGCTGACGGAAATCTTTCAACTACAGGTATTACAGCCGGAAATATCCAGCTCAATCCGGACTTGTTAACCGAGGACGGGATTTGGAATATTGCTTGCGCTTACATTGAAGAAGGTCAAAACTTTGATGAAAACGCTGTAGGTAACGCACAGAATGTTGCTGCTATGCTGGGAACAAGGGATAGCGCCTACGACGGGTTAGACGGAATGTCTATAGAAGATTATTACACATCTCTTGTAGGTAAAATTGC
>CALUVI010000048.1 GCA_944324185.1 Candidatus Gastranaerophilales bacterium
GTATTTATACAGGTTCTGGACGACTTTATTGATGAATACAGAAAGGATGATATCGTTGCAGCCATCTAGACAAATATATCCGATAGAGAGAATAATATCAGCAGCATCATATTTAACGGCAGGCGGGGCTGGTTTTATCTGGCTCATAATCGCTGCTATACTAAAAAAACATGTAACACCTTTTCTTCTCTACCATATTCTGCAGTCAATTTTTCTTTCCATTTTATACTTTTTAATAGCAACTTTTGCGGAATTAATCTATGTTATTCTGTATCGAATACCTGTAATTAATGCAATTCCTTATTTAATTAATATGCCGCTTCCGGTTGCACATGGATTATCCCTTGTCCAGGTAATAACAACTGCTATTATCCTGTATCTTGCAATAACTGCCGGCATGGGGTTATACAGCTATATACCGTGGGTTTCGGATATTATAAATACAAATACGGGTCGTAAATAGAAATAAAAAGGATAAGAGTATTCCTTTTTCATAAAATTTATTACGTATTGAAAATTCTGTCACCGGCATCACCCATCCCAGGAACGATGTATCCGTGTTCATTAAGATGTGAATCAACTGCCGCAACAATGAGTGTTATATCAGGATAGTTCTCAAAAACTTTATTTATACCTTCAGGTGCTGATATCATACATACACAGCAAATATTTACTTCAGGGATTCCTTTATCTACATAAAGTTTTATAGCTTCCGTCAGAGAATTTCCTGTTGCAAGCATCGGGTCTGTTATGTAAACATAATAGTTTTCGGGATTATCCACCGGCATTGGTACTTTATTATAATACCAGACAGGTTTTAAGGTTTTTTCATCCCTGTACATTCCGATATGTCTTATTGTAGCTTGAGGCAGTATATCAACTGCTTCGTCCGTAAAAATCAGACCCGCTCTTAATATCGGAGAAATTATAATTGTAATATCCGGATTGATAGTTTGAGTATTAAATTTAGCAAGAGGAGTTTCAATTTCTATATTCTTTTGCGGCAAATTTTTTGTCGCTTCATAAAGTAAAATCCTTGTAAGCTTTCTTGCAGCAAGTCTTACACCTTCCGTATCTGTATTTTTATTCCGCATTGTGCACAAGCTCTGATTTACGATAGGATTTGTTATAATTTTTAATTTATTTTGTGTGTTCATCATTTATCTTACCTCTGCTATTTTTTAGTTCTGTCAATTTTTTGTTTAAATCTTCAGCTTTTTTATTAGAATTATCAACTAGGTTATCAGCATAGTCTAAAAATTTAATAAAATCTTGCGGTTCCCCCCCGGTCGGTAATTCTATAAACTTAATCTTATTTCCAAAAGAAGATGATGTATAAATAATTGAACTTAATTTATCAAACATATCGCTCAAAAGTCCGGCAGCATCGTGGAGACGTTTGGGCGGATTTACAGTCAGAATCGGAACATTTTTATCTATATATGTAGTCTTATCCGGCAGATAAAGCTCTAAAGATTTTGATCCTGCCATGCCGTTAAATTCGACTGTCGCAACTGTTCCCTGCGGAATGGTAATTGAATTATCAGTGATTAAAAATTTTATGTAAACTTCTCCATTTGTAGGTTTTATTTTGGTAATATAACCCACTTCAATCCCCATCATTCTGACAGGAGAACCTTCAATCAGTCCGTCTACATCATTCATAAATATTGTATAGTCATTGTCTTTTTGCGTATTTATATGCTGAAAAAAGGTTGATACTGCTAAAATTAATAATATAACGAGGAGCCAGATTAGAAGCTCAATTCTGTGTGATATGTAAAAAGTATTATGTTCATTCTTAAGCTCGCTCATATTAGGTCTATTATATAAAAAATTCGGAAATTGTACAAGATTAGTCCTGTTTTACTTTTATAGCACCCCAGGCTCTGATAAATCCTTTTTCGTATTTTAGAAGATAGTATCCGCCGTTTTTAACATACTCAATAGAAGCTTCCATATGTATGTAATCCCGTGGCGGAGTTGCGCCTGTTTTAGCGTATTTTGCATCAATTATTTTCTGGAATTTTTCCGGCCTCTTTTTCTTTGCAAGTTTCCTTTTATCATCTTTATCAAGCTTTTTTTTACTTTCATAATACAATTTAAGCTCTTTTTTATTCTCATCTATTTTGAATACAGGAATAACTGCAATTAAATCTTTACTTTCAAGAAGATATAGAAATTCTCTGTCATCGGAGAGTGCAAGCTCATAGTGCCCGGGTTTTATAAAATTTCCGTTATAATCAGGGATATAATTCTGTATTGTAAGCGTAGGCTGCTCATCTGTGGGCATTGAGTATCTGTAGATTGTTTTTTGATGAACTGTTATTCCTGACGGTACGGCAGGATAAGGTGCTGAGGGTGCAAGATAATCAATATCTCTGAGTCTTGGTGTTACAATTCCGTCAATCATAGCTTTTCGACCAGTTTTAAGATAGCTGTATCAATAAATTTGAAATCTTTATTAAGAAGCTTGGTTGATGCAACAAAAATTACTGACATATACTTCTCGGGCGTTCCGTTATTCTTGACAAAAAGTCTGTAACTTTCCCTCATAAGTCTTTTTATGCGGTTTCTTTTGACCGCCCTTTTATGTATTTTTTTGCTTACAACAAAACCGGCTTTTGTAGGATGTCGCATTTCATTTTTTTTGCCGCAGAACATTGTTATACCGTCATTATGAAAGGACTTTCCTGTTTTATATGTTGCATTGAAGGCGCTTCGTTTTTTTAGTCTTAATTCTTTAGGTAACATATTAAAATAATACTTCTTTTGTAAAGCTTTGTAAAGTTTTCTCAAAAATCATTAAAGTTTTTGAAAAAAATGCCGTAATACAAACTATAAGGAGTAATTAAAAATGTCAGATGATAATTTCAGAGTTGAGAAAGGTGCAAACGAGCAGTCGCAGCAAGCACAAGGAGGCGGCAAGATTATAGATGAGGCTGCGTACAGAGTTCATGCTCCGCGTGAAAAGGGACCTACTGCTATAGGAAGAGGCGGAGACCCTCTATTCAGACGTATAAGCGCTACTAAGGAACAATTGCTGGAATTAATGGAAGAAACGCAGACTGTTCAGGACTGGGTACAGAGGGAAACTTCCAATAATGTTGCTCTTGCCTGTCTTGACAATGAAAATCTGAAAGAAATTTACTATGAAATAAAAGACGGATTTGGAGAATACGGAAAAATTTCTTTAATGGGATTTAAAACACCTTCTGGAGTTGAAATTCCGCGGCTCAAAGTTTACGACAAAAACGGGGAAGTGCTGGAAGTTTTAACCGGTCCTATGGCAATTGACGAACTTAATAAAAGAGCAATCGCGTATAGAGAATCTTTACAGGATTATGAGTCACTCCCGGAAGCTGCTTCCGAAGAAGGATTGATTGCCGATTATTCCGGCAATCCTGAAGATTATCTTACTTAGTGCCCTTTTTTATAATGATGCCGTTTAATTTGCAAAAAGAAGAAAGGATTGTAAGCTCTTCTTTAATATTCTTTTGCAAATAAGTGTGAGTGGCTGCTATGCTTACATTTTTTGCAAGCTGGAACATTTTTAAAGCTTGTTTAATGTAGTTTGAACGGAGTGTTGATTTAGGAAGTGCAAGTTCCTGATAGAGTTTAGCATATAGAAGATATCCTTTTATCAGTACTGCCTCCAGATTAAATTGTTTTGCAATGAATATTGATTTTTCCAGGTATACTTTTGCGGAATCAAAATCTTGCTTAGCCATGTATATTTCACCAATGAGTTTGTTATACAAAGCTATGAAGTAATAGTTATTTATGTTTGGACCCTGTGCTATATCAAGCGCTTTTGTTGCAATATCAAGTGCAAATTGAGTCCCGTTTGTAATCAAGCGGGTTTCTGCAATCAGATACCATGCTAATAAAACTCCGGTTGCAATTTTTTCTTTTGCAAAATAAGCAACCTGCTCCTCAAGAATTTCCAGAGCTTTTTTATTCTCATTTTTGTCTTTGAACATTTTTGCAAGTAATGTTTTAAGAATATTTTTTGTAAAGTTATCATTAACATTGTTTGCATATGCAACAACGTTAAAAAGCTCTGTATATAGGCTGTTATAATCTTTTTTAGTAAATTTATTGAGTATATCAATAAAATTCCACCTTGAAACAATGAAGGAGTCCATAGTATCTAATGAATATTCTTTGAGAATATCGTCTAATATTTTTTCAGAAGTATTCAAGTCGCCTTTTATTGTATTTGCAAGTGCAAGAGCGAGATGCGCCCTGCAAAGAACAGCCGGTTCTGCAATTTGATTGCGTTCTATAATATCAAATATTACTTTGATGATTTCAAACATACGGCAGTCACCTTGAAATGTCAGGGCTTCCGCTAAATCAAAATACAATTCCAGCCAGGTTTCAAATAAATCCTGCATATTTATTACCGGCGTATTTTTATTTCTGCTGATATACCTTTCAATACAAGGTCTTATTTCTGTATCAATAAGGTTGATTGTTTGACCGTAATTGCCGAGTTTTAATAACGGGCGGGTTTGTCGGGATTTTACAAGTGTACGTTCAAGTTCCATCTCTTCCGGAACTTTATTAAGAACGCTGTCTGCACACTCTATCACGCCCCAATAATTTCCTTTTTTCATAGAACAGGAAGCCAGATAACCAAGCAGTTCAATATGCTCGTATTCAGCGTTATCATCCAGCAGCATTATCGCATTTTGCAAGTATGTAAAAGATGTCTCAAAATCAATTGGCTCAAGCAGCTTCCCTACCCGCGTGTATATATTTCTCTTTATTTTTTGAGAAGAAACATCTGTTTTATTTTCAACAAGCTTTAGTGACTGCTTCTGGGCAATGATATATAAGCCAATATCACCTATATAAGCAGCCTGTTTCATTAATAATGTCCAAATCTGAAAGGCTTGCTGTGAATTGTTCAGCTTTTGTACAACATAGCCTAAAAGTGCCAGTGACGATTGCTTGTACATACTTAATATTTCATATAAAATATTTAATATTTCAGACAATATGTCTTCATTCTTTATTATTGCTACTATAGCCTTCCAGACAGAATAACTTTTAAATTCAAAAGAGAGATTATTTATCTGTTGGACAAAGCCTTTCTGGACAAGTGTTTCTATTATCCGTTCGAATTCTTCCGGCGGATTATTATCAAAATGTTCTAGCACTGCAGGATAAAACTTGCAGCCTAAAATAGTCATTGCAATTAATATACGGTAAGCGCTGTAATCTTCCTGCTTTAACAATGATAAACGGGTTTCAATAATACTTTCCAGTGAATCATATTGAATATGTTTTAATTTATTTCTTTTAACATCTTTATATAACAGCACCATTTGTTCTATCAGAGCAGGATTGCCGGAAGAAACTTTGCAGGCAAGGTTTATAAAATCTTCTCCCGGATTGACGTCATTATATTGATGGATTAAAATATCCGCCTGATTTCTTGTAAACGGAGCTATAGTAAGATCTGTATAATTATTTTCAGTAAGCAAAGGTGATGACAGACAACCTAAGCCCGGGCGGGAAATTGACGAGATTATAATAAATTTGCATCTTTCGATAATATACTCATCTTTTAAAAGTTCTTGCAGAAAATCAAATGACATTCCGTCAATATTTTCAAAGTTGTCGATAATAAATACAGCCTTCATTTTTTCGACAATCGTCCGAACAACCTTTCTCATCATCAAAAAGGTTTTAGCTTTATTTTTATAAATATTTTCGTAAACATCAAGATTTTCCGGATATAAAAGATTCAAAAGAGCAAGAATTTCCTGATTTGAAAGAGTCGGAAAATCCTGTTTGAAAAATTTTATAGAATTTTTTTTAAGCTGGAGCGTATCCAGACAAAAATTATTAATATTGAAGAAATTTAATAATAAATCCTGAAAATACCCGAATGGAGATAGTTGTGTTACCTGGGTACAAGTTCCTAACAGCCAGATTAATTTAGCATTTTTTAATTCATTAATCGTATATCTGAGTACAAGGTTTTTCCCGATACCGCTTTCTCCACTGATTGTTATAACTGTTGAATCAGCGTCTTTTATCGCCTCTAAAAGCTTTGTTTTTACTTTTTGTTGTGAGTTCCGGTTTGCAGTATATTCAGGCTTGGAAATTGTTTTTAGTTTAACAAATTCAATTCCGCACTTTCTGCATGTCTTTGCTTCGGGTAAATTGGCAGCTCCGCATTCACTGCAAATTTTTATCAAAATTTTATGGCATCCGGAACATTCAGTAGATGTAATCGGATTAATTGTCCCGCAGTGCTTACAGATTGATGCTACTTTAGCTCCGCAATGACTGCATCTTAAAGTATTATCTTCAATTTCATTTTTACATTTGGGACATTGCATGAATGTAGTCCTTATATAACTGCAATAATTTCATTCAAAGCATCAATAACCTGTTCTTCACTGATCTGAAGATCGGAAGCAATTTTAGGTATAGTTTGATTTTCTTTATATTTAAGATTATATATTTTAATAATATCTACATCCGGAGTCTTTGTTGCAAGCTCCTGAAGGTCATTTGCAATCATATCTGCATCAATGTTATCACAAATAGATTCATCAGGTTCAGGCTCAAAGCCAAAAACGGAATAGTCAGTCAGCACCTGTTGTTCTGTAGAATCTGTATCATGGTGGGAAATTTCATCGATATCACTATCCTCTTCTATTTCTAAAGATTCTTCCGCTATATCATCGTCAAGAGCAAGAGATTCTGCATTGTTTTCATCTTGTAAAAATACTAAATCGTCATCATTACCGGTATCTTCAAGCGAAGTATCTTCTTCAAGATCAAGAGAAATATTCTCTGACGAGCTATCCCCGATAAGTAAACTATCTTCATCCTCAATTGATTCTTCTATTTCCGCTATTTGTTCTTCTGCTTCAAGAATTTCATCATCTTCTTCTATAGCTTCTTCTTTATTATCATCTTCAATAACGGATTCTGAACCTGTAAGTGTTTCAATAATGTTTTCGTCTTCTAACAAAGAATCCGTATTATCTTCTTCAAGAACAGTATTATTTTCCGTACTATTCACCAAGTCAACAGACCCGTCATTCACAGTATCTTCTTCAGATAAAGTTAATATGCCTTCTTCTGTAACTTCTTCTATAGCATCTTTTGATTCTGTCTCTTGTAAATTTAAACTTGAATCTGCTGTTTCTGCAATATAATTCTCTTCATTATCCTGCTGAGATTCAATATTATTTACCAATTCAAGTTCTTTTACCGGTGTATCGGATATAAATTCACCAAGATCTATTGTATTATCATCCGTAGTATCGTTTTGCTCTATTACATCCGTTTCATCTGCTTCCGGTACAGAATACTCTGAAACATCATTTTCGTTTTTTATTATATCTTCAACTTCCAGAGAGTTTAATTCTGTATCAGTATCATCAACGATAAAACTATCTAAATCAATTGTATTTGCAGGTAGAGCACTTTCTTCTTCTATACTTTTAGACATTACTACAGGCTCTGTCGTTGTATCGGCAGTGAACTCTAAGTTAAGAGTATCTGTATTCTCACTTTTAACATCAACAGTTGATAAATCAATAATATTATCATCCTGAATACTCTCAATCTCGTTTTGAATTGGCTCTGAAGGCGGCTGTTCATTAATTAAACTTTCTTCTGTTTCAGAAATGTCTGTCGCATTAACAACATCATTTTCTTCACCTTCCGATAAGTTATTTCCCGCGCCGGTTGTTTCCTCTGTATATGGAGAAACATCATCAAATAAATCAGAATTAACTTCAGGCTCTGCCAGTTCTTCATTTATATCAGAGTCGGTATTTATAAAATCCTGCTCAATCTCTTCTGTTAACACTTCCGCCGGTTCAACCATTATATCTGCAGGTTCAAGGTTATTCTCTTCCTGATTTACAGAACCAACCCGTATACCGTCATCAACATCAACAATGTTCTGATTATTAAAAGAAGTGACTGTATCAGGTTCTGCTGTATTAATCATCTTATCAACAAGAATTTTATCGACCTTAGGAATATCATGGGCATGATATTCTTGACTCTTTGGTTTAATGTCAATTTCAGAGACAGACTGCTGTGAAGATAAATTATTACGTATGCCTAAACGCTTTGGCACAGTTATTATTGATGTTGATACCACTTTTTCTAAATAAGCATTAACAACACATTCATTAGTAACTGTGTTTAAAATGACCTCAGAGTGAGAGTATACATCATCAATAATATCATCCAGAATTGACTCCAGCCCGGGGAATTTTTTATGTTGTTTTACTATACTTTCAATTCTACTATAATTTCTATTTTCTTTTTCCATAATAACTCTCTTCTTCCAGTTTTATAAATGTATAATCAGCACAGGATTGCCCTGGAGTTTAGCAAAAGAATCCGTATTCATACTCAAATTCATTGCTAAAGCCTTATTCACTGTCTGTATTATTAAATCATCAACAGATTTTTCACCGCTGGAAATTGTTATTCCCGAGGCTTCAAATTTCCTGCTATCAGGATTATATACAATTTCTACCGCAATTTTATTTGTAATTGGAGGTTTGCTCAACAGCAAAAGTTCTGTTTTAAGATTCAGTTGTATTATTTTACCTAATTTAACCAGATATCTTTTTGCAGAAGTATTAGAAGCATACCCTGCAGGAACTTCCCAGTCGACTTTCAAATTTGAAACCAGAATTGAAGCATCCAAATTTTGTTCTATAGCCGGTATTGATGCAGAAACAGCTTCATCTTTATCATCCGAAATATCAGAGGTTTCCACAGATTCAATCGGCATTGCCGCTTCCTCTATACCATCTTTATTATTCGCGGTTTGTTTTGTTTCAGAAGTGTTTAAACTCAATTTATCCTCAGCAGAAGGGGACGCTAAAAATTTTGTATATCCGGTGTAACCGGCAGCAGCTGCAACAATGAGTAATGTTAATACAAGAAGAGGCTTAACAATACTCTTTTTCCCGTTTTTTGAATTTGAATAAACTTTCAATCCGGGAGAACTTTCTTCCGTATCTTCTACGGAAGGTATTTCTTCATTATTAAATAAAGTTTCTATTTCTTCATCTGAAGCTTCCGCACTGTCAGTATTTTCCGGGATACCGCTTTCTTCTTTTGATAGCTCATCAAGAACATCTGTACTATTTAAACTGGGCGAAGCCACCGTTTTGTACTCAAAACCTTCTGATAATGCATTTTCTTCTGTCTGAATTCCGTTATTATCCTCTATATCCTTTTCCGCAGGCAGTTCCTGAACCGTCTCCTCAGAAACATCTTCTGTTGTCGGTGATGACTGGGCAGCTTCTTCAAAACCAAAATCTATTTCTAAATCTTCTTCTGTTAACTCGGAAATTTTATTATCCTCAAAAGTTGATTCGTCATTAGATCTTTCAGCAGTCCCGTCTACCGACAGCTCTTCTATATCATCAATCGCAAGCTCCGCAGACCCTTCTTCCTGGTTGGATGAATCTGACATATTTCTATCAAAATCTTCCGCAGTATCAGATGTTTCTGTTAGAATGAGTTCTTCAGGCTCTGATTCAATATTAAATTCACTTGCAAAGTCCAGTTCGTGTTCATTTATATTGCCGCTTTCTGTGAACTCTGTATTATTAACTGAAACATATTTAAATACATTTTGAGCTTTAACAGCCCTTGCAAGCCTTAAGCGTCCGTCCTTTGATTTTAACAGACAGGCATAGAATGCATTTTTATCATCCAGAGTATTATCAAGATATGCAAAAATATCTCTATCTTCAACTTCTATAGAATCATCAGGATAGGCTGACAACAGCGGCTCAATATCATAAAATGATTCAAGCTCATCCTCTCCGATTTTAATATACTCATCTATAAGCTTGCTTCTGTCAATATTTTCCGGATTCATAAACCCTATAACGGAAGCTCCTGCTAAATCCTGTGTGATTTTTATAAACATATATGCAGCAGGTAATAAATTATTTTCTAAATGAGCAGCCGGTATTACAATTTCATTTTCATTAAAAAATACTCTTACATCAATATAAGCATTATTTAGATAGATATCAGATATATCAATATCTTGAAGCACTTTCCCGATATTGTGCAGACCGGATGTTGTGTCTACATTGTAATTTTCACTATCAAAATATTTTCCGGCAATATTTGCACCTACCGCATTTGCGGCTGCCCTATTTCTGACATCCGCATCAGTAATCATTTTGCATATATTTTGAGCCAGTTCTATATCAGAACTCTCAATTGTAAAATTATCAGTATTCACCTAACACTCTCCCATACTATCGTCAATAATACCATACTATAAAAAAAAAATCTATATTTTAGCATGCCCGACCATGCTTGTTTGACTTTTTCTTCTGTTTAATTAAATCAAATGGTGGATATTTGAGTTACACTCTTAAAGTTTCATCAATTATGTACGTACATAACTAATGAAAGGATTATTTGTATGTTTTCATCAATGATACAGAATTTATTATCAAACTCCGGCAGAGCAAGTGCAATGCAGCGTGCCGTTCAAATGAATAACTATATAAATACTTTAAACGAGCAGTGGACACCCGTTGAGAAGCAGACTCCTGCAGAAGCCCAGCAGTCACAGATTCAAAGCTTTGATAATGTTTTAAAGAAATCCGCAAATGTAAAGTTCGGAGATCTCTTAACTAAACCGTCTACACGTGTTAATGCAAATATTTATACATCTCAGGCTGCAACGGCAAAAGATAAAATTACAACAAAAGATCAGATAAAGAATATTATTTTAAGAGCTGCCAAAAAACATGGTGTTGATGAAAAACTGGTTAATGCTCTGGTTAAGCAAGAATCAGGCTTTAATCCGAATGCAAAATCAAAAGTAGGCGCAATGGGATTAATGCAGCTTATGCCTGCTACAGCAAAAGGACTTGGAGTTACTAATCCGATGGATCCGGAGCAGAATGTTGACGGCGGGGTAAGATATTTAAAATCCATGCTGGATAAATATAACGGAAATGTTATACTGGCGCTTGCCGCTTATAATGCCGGTCCGGGCGCAGTTGATAAATATGACGGAGTCCCTCCGTATAAAGAAACGCAGAATTACGTAAAAAATATTCTTGCAATGTATTTATAAATTAAACTTTTGTATTTATCTTTTTAGCTTCGCGCTCTTCCCGCTCTCTGTCCTGTTTCTCATGGATGCGTCTTGTGTTTTTATATGTAAGCCTTGGTATAAACCATCCGAGAATATATGGTGATATGAAGAATGTTGTTATAACACCGGGAACTGAAGTCAGACCTCTTGCGAAGGTTGCTATTTTGTTGCTTTTCATTTTACCTGTTGTTTTCATTAAGTTTTTAATTAAATCATCCGCATTATCTTTGTTTAAATTTTCAATTACTGAAATTATTTTTTTATTTTTTGCAGATTTATCCAGTCCTTTTAGTGAAGCAAGTTCTACTGTAGACTTATTGAATACTGTATTTGCATATTCTGACTTAGATAAAATTTTCTGTAAATCACCGTTGTTTTTATCAATATAGTTACAGAAGTTCAGCATTTTAGACTTTGAGTCTATATTATTATAAAGAGCATTAATCTCTGAATTCGTAAGGACATGGGCTTTACTGTACGGATTTAACAAATCAAGCGATGATTTAAGCTTTGAATTACTGTTCCTGTCTTTGTGCATAAGAACAAAGCCGGAATTCTTTTCATACGAAGTTACACATGCTCTTGTAAGCATCGGAACTGCAAATACAACAGAAAGGCTTGAGGTTAAATCTCTTAAAATTATTTCCCATAATTCCGTTAAATCTTTTTTGCCGTCCTCATCAACCTGCGCACGGCTGTAAGCTCTCATTCCGCGCGGGAATAACAGTCCGAATACGGAAAGCCCTGCCATTAGAGTATTTGTAAAGTTATGACCGTTATATTCAAGCTCTGAAGATACAAAATCACTGTCATTTTTGCCTATTTGTTTTCCTATTTTTTCTAACAGATTTTTATTAGGCTGCTTCCCTTCAAAGGCAATATTATAATCTCTGGTTTTTTGATCTTCAACCTTTCTGGCTCCCGGCGCCGTGTTGCTTCTTGCATATATTTTAGGCAGGACTGATAAAACGCCTAATGTTGCTGCCATTGTTGAAATATTAGTAATTAATCTTTTGGCTAAAGACTTGTTTTTAATGCTTTCAGCCTGGATTTCATCAAGGGCTTTAAGATGCTTATTAGCTGTAATTGCATCATTTGAATATTTTATCATGCCATCAATTGCATCTTTTGTCGAAAATACTTTTTTGCTGTCTAATTTATCAGAGCCAAATTTTACTTTTTGCAACATGTCAAGTTCGTCACTGCTGCTATACTTAAGATTATTAATATGGGCAACAATATTGTCCATGCAGTTTTTTTTATATTTGTTTCTTGCCCGCCTTCCTTTTATATTTGTATTTTCGAAGTTGTTTACCTGCTTTAATATATAGTCTATGGATTCTTTTGTTGTATTTTCTTTACCAATGGTATCGTTAAGCATTTTTTCTATATTACTCTTATAAAATACCTGCTTAAATTTTTCCGGATTTTCCAATAATTTCTTATCAAACTCAGGTTTTGAAACAAGTTCTCTAAGACTATTGCCAAAACGTTTGATAAGAGCGGTGTTTACGCTTGTAGAACGCCCGAATTTTGCAGCTATAAGCATCGCAAGCGGAGCTACAGCCATCATGCTCGGACCGGTCAGAACTTCTCTTCCGAAAACTTCAAAACCTTCCTGCATATTGTAATGTCCTGTATTTTCTTTGTCTCTTAAAAATCCTGCAGCAGTACGCGGGACTGTCATCCCGCCGAAATCCTGTATAAGAAAAGATGCCAAAAATCCCTGATTCTCAATCCACTGCATAGTGTTGCCGCTAAGATTAAGCAAATTTGACATTCCTGCCCTGAAAGACGGCTGGTTAACGCGGTTATTTACAGGTTTATCCTGATTTACACTATTTGAAATATTCAAGCACACTAATCCTTATACTTATATATAAATAAAGTGATTTTAAATTCTATATTTGCCCAAATATTAAGTAATGTAACAACTTTCTGTTTTCAAAAGCAATAAAATAAAACTAGTATTTTGACTAGTTTTATTTTTATTGACCAATATATTATTATATTTGTATGAGAAAGCAAATCGATAATAAAAATATACTATTAGCCGGACAAGATATAAACATAAAACATTTAACCAGAAGAGAAAAAGAATATTTATCCCTTATGGCACTTGGTTTTACTAATTATCAAATAGCATTTATTTTGTCTGTTACAGACAGTACCGTAAAGAAAACATTAGAATCTATCTACAGCAAACTGTACGCAAGTAATCGACCTAATGCAATTATGATAGCAATTTTATACGATATTTTAACTTATACTACCATATTTGAGCTGGTTTGTTCATACAAAGAAAAGATTTTTTATTCGCAAAAATCTGGCAATTATTCGCCTTCAAATTTACTTCTTTGTAAATTTTTGTAAACAAACCACTTGAAAAATTGTGCATTATACCCTTATTAACTTGACTCGTCATTTTGATGTTGTACGATAAGATAACATGCTGTATATGGGATAATTATGTCCGAAATAAAAGTAGAACAAAAATAACAAATTTTTTATATAGTACATCATTAGAATAG
>CALUVI010000049.1 GCA_944324185.1 Candidatus Gastranaerophilales bacterium
TTGGGGTTCTTTGTTTCAAATTCCGCACCACACTTAATGCACTTGTTTACATACATAATAAAAGCCTCTTAACCAAACTAAAATAAAAAAATTTCACTACTTAATAATAATCCTATCAATTAAAATAATATGAGATTTAATCAAAAAACAGTGAGTTGAAATTTCAACTCTCTGGATACATTATAATATAACTTTCAAATTTTTGCAAGTGCTTGTCCTAGTTCAATACATATTAGACATTTAGTCTAATAATTTATCGACGGTTTTCAAAAAACTTATCATTTTCCCGCCGTAATTTTTTGTTTTTATAAGTTCCAAGCCTTCAAAATTAATATCTCTTATCCCTTCTACAACAATAATACAGCCTTTTATATTCTTTAAAATTTTTTCATATAAATTACTTGCATAAGGCGGGTCAATGTATACTACATCAAAAGTTTCGTCAAGTTTTTTTACAAGTTTTTCGCTGTCACCAATGCTTATATCGGGTTTTAGTCCCAGCAGACTGTAATTTTTTTTTATAATTTCTGCGGCTTTAGGATTCTTTTCAAAAACCCTAACCTTAGAAAATCCTCTTGATAAAGCTTCCAGCCCCATGATACCTGAACCGCCGAATACGTCAAGAAAAGTCTTTCCTTCAAACTCTCCTGTTAAAGAATAAAGCGTATTAAAAACTCCCATTCGGACTTTTGAAAGGGTAGGTCTTGTAATAGATTTGTCCGGTACTGATATTTTCCGTCCTTTATAAATTCCCGCCGTTATTATCATAAATCCAGTTTTTCTATTTTAACGTCCAGTACACTTTCAATATCCACACCGTTAAGAACATTGGTGATTAAATCTTCCGGCGAGATTTTGCCGTTTATGTGTGAAATAAGACCGAGAATTTTAATGTTTGTATATTCTTCTATAACTCTTGGAATGGCATTTAGCAAGTTTTTCGGGCAATCTTCTTTTATATTATTTATAACAACGCCTCTGATTTCAAGCCCTTTTTCCTGAGCTGTATAAATAGAAAGCAGGGTGTCATTTATGGAATCTTCTCTCGGGGTTACAACAAAAAGTACCGGAACCTGAAGTTTTTTTACTAAATCTATTGTCTGTACAGACGGCGCAATAGGACTTAAAAGACCGCAATCCCCGTCTATTATTGTACAGTCCGAGGTTGAGGAGATTCTTTGAAATTCTCGAGAAATGAGTTCAATATCAATAGGCTCGTTTTCAAGTTCTGATGCAATCAAAGGTTCCATATCCGATTTATAAAGATATGAAAAGTGAGTGTTAATATACGGATCAATAGATTTAACATATGTTAAATCCGGTGATTGCATAAAACCGTTATGTTCAATACCATCGGTCTGAATCGGCTTATATACACTGGTTGAATACCCGAGACTCTGCATTGTTGCCGAGAGTCCTGCCGATAAAAAAGTTTTGCCTTCCCTGCGGTTTGATGATGTGATGTATAGATTTAACATACACTTATATTATCACATTAATGTACAATCTGTACAGTGATATTCCTTGAGCGCTGCTTGTTATCAAAATCTAAAAGAACAACCTGCTGCCAGGTTCCGAGATTTAAAAGCCCGTCTTTCAAAGCAATATTAACGGAGCTTCCGACGATTGCAGCTCTTACGTGTGCGTAGCCATTGCCGTCGTGCCAGATTTCATCGTGATGATATTCAGCTCCTGTAGGCGCAATCCTTTCAAGAGCTTCTTTTAAATCTTTAACTAATCCTTCCTCGTATTCAATTGTTGTAACTGCGGAAGTGCTTCCCTGAATAGACACACAGACAAGCCCGTCTTTTAATTCATGCTGGTATACACAATTCTGCACATGTTTTGTGATGTTTATAATATCATTGTTCCCGCGTGTATTAATCGTAAAATGTTCGTTAATTACAGGCATCTTTCCACTCCTCAATAAACATTGACCGTTTTTATTTATAATGAGTATTCTATAATAAACAAAGCTTGTGTTCAGTAAATTTACCGGGACTTTTACAAAACTAAATGTTTTGACTCCTGAGTTTTTCTACAAACCGTTTTAAACGTTCCATAGCAATTTTGAGATTATCCAGAGAGTAAGCGTAAGATATTCTCAAAAACCCTTCGCCGCTTTCTCCGAAAGCATTCCCCGGGATTGCCGCAACACGCTCTTCTTCTAAGAATCTTGTCGCAAACTCTTCACTTGTCATTCCAAACTCTTTTATGCAAGGAAAAACGTAAAAAGCGCCGTAAGGTTCAAAACACTCTAATCCCATTTCTTTAAATGCATTGAGAAGAAATCTTCTGCGCTGATTGTAAGCCTGACGCATTGATTCAACATCATCGTCTCCGTTTTTTAACGCTTCTATTGCTGCATACTGGCTTGTAGTCGGCGCACACATTATTGCAAACTGGTGAATTTTTGTCATCTGCCTAATAATTTCTTTAGGCGCACAAGCGTACCCGAGCCTCCAGCCCGTCATTGCGTAAGCCTTAGAAAATCCGTTAATCAAAATTGTACGCTCTTTCATCCCGTCCAGTGAAGCAATAGAAACATGCTCACCTTTGTATGTTAATTCCGCATAAATCTCATCCGACATTACATAAATATCATTTTCAATAATAATTTTTGCAATCTCTACCAAATCCTTACGCTCCATAATCGCCCCGGTCGGATTGTTCGGATAAGGAAGTATTAAAACCTTGGTTTTGTCAGTAATTGCACTTTGAAGCTCCTCCGGAGTAAGCCTGAATTCGTTTTCAGCTTTAAGATTAATTATTACAGGTTTTGCTCCCGCTAAAACCGCACACGGTTCATAAGAAACATAAGACGGCTGAGGGATTATAACTTCGTCCCCCGGATTAACAAGTGCTCTAAGTCCGATATCAATAGCTTCCGAACCACCGACAGTAACTATAACTTCACTCTCCGGATTGTAAGAAATATTCTGTTTTCTTTTAAGATAATTACAAATTTCTTCTCTTAATTCTTTGAGACCTGAATTAGAGGTATAAAAAGTTTTGCCTTTTTCAAGCGCAAAAATACCCTCATCTCTGATATGCCACGGCGTATCAAAATCCGGTTCGCCGACACCTAATGAAATTGCGTCTTTCATCTCGCTTACTATATCAAAAAACTTACGGATTCCGGACGGCTTTATGTTCTGCACTACTTCTGAAAGCGGTTTTGTCATGGTGTGATTATCTCCCTTTCGTCTTCATGCTTTTTATCAAAAACAGTTCCGTGGTCTTTGTATTTTTTGAGTACAAAATGTGTTGCAGTGCTTAAAACACTGTCTAAAGTCGAGAGTTTGTCTGATACAAAATTTGCAATCTCTCTTAAGGTCTTTTCTTCCAGAGTTACAAGCAGGTCGTATCCGCCTGAAATCAAATAAACCGCCCTTACTTCCGGATAATTATAAATCCGCTCTGCAATCTTATCAAATCCCTGACCTCTTTGAGGTGTAACTTTAACTTCTATGAGTGCTGAAACTTTATCAATAGAAGTTTTTTCCCAGTTGATAAGCGTGTGATAACCGCAGATAATTCCTTCTTCTTCAAGTTTTTTTATTTCATTCGCTACATCAATTTCTTCTGCCCCCAGGAGAACGGCAAGCTCTTTTAAATCAATGCGGCTGTTCTTTTCCAAAACTGATAATAATTCTTCTCTCATCTTGTCCTCATCTTATAAAATTAGTCATAACTCGTTGTTCTGCTTCAGGTTTAGTAATACCGTTATGTTTTCCGGCTTCTATACATTTTAACAGCCACGCCATATTGTGCCCGAGCGCTCTCATAGTCTGCAAACCTTCTAAATCCTGTTTTGCATCTTCGGCAACACGTCCGTGGATATTGTTCCAGTAAAATGATGAAACTATCGGCATGTTGTTTATAGTGAAATACTTGTTTAAAACATCAAAACTTGCAGTAGTTCCGGCGCGTCTTGCAGAAGCTATTGCAGCACCGGGTTTGTATGCAAAAGCATAACTGCCTGCATAGAACACTCTATCCAGAAACGAGAGAATTCTTCCTGACGGGTGGGCATAATAAACAGGGGTTCCGAATATAAATCCGTCTGCGGATTTAGCTTTTTCAATAAATTCGTTTACAATTCCGTCCTCAAAAACACATTTACCAGTCTCGCGGCAGCCCTGGCATCCACAGCAATCACGGATTTCAGGATTACCGAGTTGAAAAATCTCTGTTTCAATTCCTTCTTTATTAAGAGTTTCTGCAGCTTCGTTGAGCGCTGTATAAGTGCAGCCGTTTTTGTGTGAACTTCCGTTAACTAATAAAACTTTCATACACCCTCCCGATTAAAGTTATTGTCAGACTTGTAAACCCGACCCACATATTTTTCTTCCAAGCGTACTGTCTTTCAGAGGACATGAGTCCGAAGAATCTCTTTAACTATTGTTAAATAAGCTGATTTTCTATTCACTCCTCACCAGTTTAAGGGATTCTTCGCCCCTGAATTGCTGCCGGGCTCTGAATGACGGCACGCTTTTTAGTTTACTTCCAAATGTGCTGTCATTCAGAAATGTAGGTTTTGGTAATCTTTGATTACCGAAACTAGTAATTTTATTGATGCGGTAAATTAAAAATTTACCACATCCTACTCACTTGTAGGTTTTATACCGGTGAAAAGTAGTTCTTTTCTTTTTGGTTACTTTTTCTTTTTAGTAAAGAAAAAGTAACTGCCGATGGGGAGACTCGAACTCCCGACCTATTGATTACGAATCAATTGCTCTACCACCTGAGCCACATCGGCTTGAAGTACGGAATAAGTATACCACAAAAAAGAGAATTAAGAAATCGAAAAATGCTCTTGTAGATATAGCAGAGTGTATATATTTATTTACATTATGTTGATATAGATTTATTATGTGTTAAGATTTATCTGAACCCAACTTGATGAAGGAGTACGTATCGTGAAGAAAATCGGTTTGATACTTGCAGCTATAGTTCTGTTAAGCATTAACAGTTCTGTTTTTGCTGAGACTCCGATTGATACATCAATAGAAAGATATACTAAACAGATTCAGGAGAATCCGAATGCTTCACTTGCGTATTCCAACCGTGCTTCGATGAAGTTTTTGAAGCAGGATATACAGGGTGCTATTCAGGATTTTGATAAGGCAATTGAACTTAGCCCTAACAATCCGGAATTATATTTAAACAGAGGTTATATAAAACAGCTTATAAATGACCTTAATGGCGCTATGGCAGATTATAATAAGGCTATTGGCATTAACAGGAATTTTGCATATGCATACAATAACAGAGGGGTTTTGAAAGTTGCCTTAAATGATATTGAAGGCGCTATGGAAGATTATGCAAAAGCAATTTCTATTAACAAAAACTACTCGGATGTTTATTATAACAGAGCGAATTTAAAATATATGCTGGATGATAATAAGGGTGCACTGGAGGATTACAATATTGCAATTGAGTTAAATCCGAAGGATGCGGAAGCTTTTAATAACAGAGGCGTTGTTAAAAAGAGAATGAACTTTAATGTCGGCGCTTTAAGCGATTATACTCAGGCAATTGCATTAAACCCGAAAGACAGTATAGCTTACGCAAACAGAGGTCGTTTGAAGAAACTTTATTTTGATAACGAAGGTGCTGCAATAGATTTGGATCAGGCAATAGCGCTCGCTGAAACGCAGACATTTATCAAGAATGTAAAACCTTTGTTGTCTAATGAAAGTTATATTGCAGCAATACCGACTGTCAGAGGGGTTGTTCCTGATTTTGTTCAGGCTTCGCCGGTTAAATCAGAGAGTATTCAGGTTGCAAGCGCTGAAGTTAAGAATCCGGTAAAACAGGTAAAGCAGCAGGTTGAAAAGAAGCCTGAATTAAGGGAAGAAATAAAACCTGAACCTATAAGACAGGAAATCAAGTCGCAGATAGCTTACAATCCTGCACCTAAAAAGGAGCCGGTTGTATCAAAACCTGTACAACAGACAAAAGCTCAAACTGTTGTAACACCAAAACAGTCTGAAGAGCCGAAACTTGCTGCTAATACAATAAGTGCAGGCGTAGCGACCGTTCAGGCGCCTAACGCTCCTGTAATCACGACAACGGCAATCAAGAAGAACCCTACTACAAACATTAAGCTTGCTGAAAGCTATTACATAAGAGGGCTTCAAAAGTGTGTCTTAAGAGATTTACAGGGAGCAATTGCTGATTTAAATAAAGCTATAGAAAATAATTCAAAGTATGCAGATGCTTACTATTATAGAGCAGCTATAAGGAAAGAACTCGGCGATACAGAAGGCTTCAGAAAAGATTATTCTACAGCAATTCAGATAAATCCATCATTGCAGGCGTTTAATGATTCAAATTGTTTGTCACTGATTAGCGGGTAAAAATGCAGGTAAATATACAAGAGAGAATTAATAATCCTGAATTCGGGAAATTTATAAGAGTTTCAGGTCGTCCGCACCGTCTTAAGCATTTTCGTCAGGAACTTAGAGAAAATTCTAACGAGTTTTTGTCTTTTATAAAGAAAAAAGGTGAGAAAAAATCTTATTTATACATAATAACCGGAAAAGATCTGGATAAATTTATAGACCTGATGCGTGAAATTCCGTACTTTTTTAAGTTGAGACACAACCCGGAAAAGTATCTAAACAAAGAGCCTAAAAAGTATAAGTTGACTGAAGCAGAGAAAAAGTTTTCGGGAAAAAAGAAGTTTTTATAGAAATATCGGGGAAAAGCCTTGCATATTTCCTTTTTCGACCAAATCTAAAACTTACCTCTGTAGTGTGGAGCAAGCTCCACGCTACGTTTCAATGATAATGAAGAGTCGTTGTAAAAGAACACATGGTTTGATTTCAATTTACAGATGCTTTGATTATTTTGGTAAGGTTTATTGTAAAAAAATATTGTTTGTGAATAAAAATCTTGTTGAAAAATATAACAAATTTAACTAAAATAACTATGTTAATATGTAGAGGTAATATATGAAGATAAATTCTTGCAATAACACATCATTTTCTGGAATAAGAGTAGTTATGAATAATCGAGAACAGAAAAATTTTGCCAAAGCAATGGGGACAATTCGAGGTATAAATGCAATATTTAAACCATAGATTCTAGTTATCAACGATATGTATTATGGGATATTTTGTAATAATAATATTAGAGAAGAGCTACTTATTGAAAAAATGTTAAAGAAAAATGACGTGAAATATAATATATTCTTGCCAATTACAGATGCAGCACCTGATAATAAGTATCATTGGATATTAACTGGAATCCCAATTAATAACATTAAGCAAAAATTTAAATCCTTGCAATTATCAAACAAAGCAATACGCGAAAGTTTTAGGAAAGAAATATTTAGTAACAAATACAAAATAGAACGTTTTGAAGAAGAAAAAAATAAAAATAGATTATTAAAAGAGAAAATGAAAAATAGAAAAATTTTATAATTTAAAATATATGAAAATTTATTTTTGTTTAATTTAGCAAAAATAAATATTTAATTGTTTTCAATAAAAGTTTATAGTATGATTCGGAGAAAATTTAAGGAATGTTAAAATAAAAATCAATACAGTTAGTCCAAGAGTATCCTTTGGATCTCGTATAGTTCCAACAGAAGAATTGAAATTGACAATGGAACATTACATTAATAATGATAAGGGATTTGGTTTATATGCTTATACACGAGAAGGTTTTTTAGCTGGATTAAAAACACTATTGAATGATGGTAGAAATAATACAATAAAAATTGGTGGTGATTATAGCGTACAAGAATTTGAAAAAAATAAATATTATTTAACAGCATATGGCTGTGTAGATGTAAACCATAATAAAGAATTTTATAGTATCTACCATGATAAATATTCTTATTTTAATAATCCTAGTGAAGCTTTTAAGTTAACAATGGACAATTTTGTAGGAACAATTATGGAAGCACTATCATCATATATTTCTAAAGATGATGAATTATACAATATTGCTAGAAATATTGAAAAAAAAGAAGAATTGCGTAATCCATTAAAACTAGGTAGTCCAAAAGTAAAAACACAATTAGAAGAACTTTATAATAAAATATTTAAGAACAACTAGATGGGCATTAAGTCATTCGATACAGAAAAATTCACTTAATTTTATATTTTTACATTCCCGAGTAATTGAAATAAATTTCCAACTAAACTCAAAATTTTGGAAAATTTTTCAACACTGTCCTGTCCCAAAAATCCTGAACTGTACCAAAATACTTAAACTGTATTTAAATCCTCGCCATTTAAGGTTTTGAGACACTGTCTTTTTTTAGACATTGACGGACAGTAATCGGACTTTTTTGCCAGTTCAGGAATTTCATTTTTAGCGATTTCCGACTAAAAAAATCAAGATATATTTGAAACACAGCCCTATTGATTCAAAAAATTCAAATTCCTGTAATGTCTGTCAAACCATAGTCGTAAAAGGGGGAAAGTTACAACCCTGAAAAAGCTTTCTATAACTGAAAAAGAGCCTGCTAAAGAGACTCTTTTTGTAAATGGGGCGGATGATAGGACTTTGTTCGAACTCTTTAACAAAACTTTACAACCCGTTTTATCATCTCCACAAATAATTATCCTTTATTCGGAAATAGAAAATTATATTAACGGGGTTGAAAAATAAAAATAAATAATTTATAATAGAAACACAGGGTGGTAGTTTCTCAAGCTACCGGATGCCTTGTAGAAAGTCTAACGGTTCTTATCTATTAAGATGAGAGCCGTTTTTTAATACGCATAAAATCAAAAAGATTAAAAATAATGCTAAATTGAAATTATCCATATTGACCCCCTTTCTAGTCGGGAACTAACCCGAAAGTCTAATTAAAAATGTCAGTCAGTTTCCATAGAAAAGGCATCTTTTACCCTGTGTTGAATTATTCAATGTTCAAATTGATTTATTTCTAAAAATCATTATACAATAAATATGTTAATAAAAAGATGTGAAATCGACGAAATTACTGTTGATTTATTAGAACTAATCAATAATTATCTGGGATATAAACAACAACTTTAAAGAGTTCGAATCCCATTAGAGGTTACTACATTTTTTCAAAAATGCTCGAACTGTGAAATTCAATATTTGCAATAAAAAAGACCCTTTTGGGTCTATTCTTAAAAATGGGGCGGATAGTGGGATTCGAACCCACGTATATCGGAACCACAATCCGAGGTCTTAACCACTTGACGATATCCGCCATATTTCCGACATCTTTTAGTATATCAAATCAAAAATTTTACGCAAGCAGAAATAAAAAAGGCGCCGTGATAAAATCACGGCGCCTTTTTCAATATTCTATAATTAATTTATTCTCTGGAACATATATCCGATACCTCTTGCGGTTAATATCAATTCCGGGTTCGTCGGATCTGCTTCCAATTTTGAACGTAGTCTTGAAATATGAACATCTACAACTCTTGTATCGATTCTATGATCTGCAGGATATGACCACACATGCTGCAGTATTTCATTTCTTGAATAAGCCTGACCTGAATTGTTTACAAGAAGTTCCAGCAGGCTGAATTCCATACCTGTCAAACGAATGCGTTCACCTTTTCTGTAAACCTGACGTCTTGCTGTATCAATCTTAATAGCACCGGTTGTAATAATATTCTTATTATTTTTGCCACCGGCAGAAGCGCCTGCTGCAGATGAAGAAGCCGGTATAATAACATCTTTACTTATTGTTCTTCTTAATACTGCTTTTACGCGTGCTTCAAGTTCTTTCGGGCTGAAAGGTTTGATTACATAATCATCAGCGCCGAGCTCAAGTCCTGTAATTCTTTCAGAAACATCACCCAGAGCTGTAAGTATAATTATAGGAACATCTGATGTTCTGCGGATTTCTCTTGTTACGCCGTAGCCGTCCATCTTTGGCATCATAACATCTAATACTACCAGATCAGGATTAGTCTTATTAAAGACTTCTACGGCTTCTTCACCATCTTCTGCCGTAACTACGTCGTATCCGACCATCTTAAGACGGGTTTCCAGAATTCTTCTGATACTTGCTTCATCGTCAGCAACTAAAATCTTCTGACGCGCTTCTCCTTCTGTACCTGCCTCTTGCAATTCTTCATTCTCTGCCATTTGTCCACCTTTTAACTTGTTTTTACAAAAATTTGAAATTCTTAATATTAATACATATATCTTAATAGAATTTTAACTTTTTTGCAAGGGGGTAAATGGATTTTTGGGCAGTGAGCAAGTGATCTTGTACTCAAGTGTGAAGAGGGGGGAATGTATCTTATTAGTGAGTAGTGAATAGTGAGTAGTGAATAGATGTTTATACTGAAAATAGGTCAGACTTCAATCTGACAAAAACTTAACCAGACAAAACTTTTGTGGAGCAAGCTCCACACTACTACTGTGATAAATTTTAATTTACCGCAACACAAATGTTTCGCTTATCAAAGATTGCAAAAACCTGCTAACCTGCAAGTTTAATATCCGGTTGTTGTTATAAGTTGTCCGGCAGGAGAATTTATATTTTTCACACCCTCTATTAATATAATCTCCGGAGGATTCAAACATGTATCGTTTTTTTATTACATTCATAATTTTTGCATTTTTAACCCCGCTTTATCTGCCGTCAGAAGCTGCAATAATCAGCACAAGGCGTCCGGCTTACAGCAGTTTTAACCGGGGATTTAATCATAGAAAAAGTTTTAGAAATAAAAGGTATCCAAAAAGTTACCGCAGACCGCCGCGCCGTGTGATTAACAGGTATAACAGACCTTACTACAATTCTCCTTACTATAATCGTTATAACAGGTACTACAGCCCCGGCTTTACAACTTCGTTTTCCGATATAGGGGCGTTAGAAAGTTATACCCTTAATAAAAATTACAAAAATGAAAGTGACATAGAGAGATTAGAGAGACTTGAAATGCAAGCATTCGGGGCAATTCAGAGCGGAGATATTAATCAGAGATACGATAATGTCCGCTCGGCAATTCTTTCACGTCCTCAGCCGACAAGAACTAAAAATTCACTTTTCAGAACAATCGGAAACTTTTTCGGAGGTCAGCCTACTGGAATTTCACCATCTTTTGACAATGATCCGTTTTTTGCAGACTCATTCTTTAATCAAAACCCTTACCCGTCAACTTACGGAACCCAATCCGCTTCAACGTATTCACGTCCGTTCGGCGGAGGCTCCCGGTTTCAAAACTTCGGAACCGGTTCAAATTGCGGGGTGCAATTATTAGATTAAATCATAATCCGCGTTCCGGAAAAGCAGAATTGGATAATTTGATTTCATAATACTCGTTTTTGTCAATATTAACACCCATTTTGTTAATATCAATAACAAATTTCTTTTTCTTCTTTTTTCTTTTGGGAGTTAAATTACTATTGCCTGACAATTGAGTTACCTTCTCCCACCTGAACGATTGTCGGCTTGTGTGTTTTGATTTCTTCCGGCGTAAGTTCTGCGTAAGTTACAATAATAATTTTATCTCCGGGCTGAGCTTTTCTTGCGGCAGCACCGTTAAGGCAGAAGCACTTTGAGCCTCTTTTTCCTTTTATTGCATAAGTTTGAAATCTTTCGCCGTTATTTATATTTAATATTTCGACTTTTTCCCATTCAAGGATATTTGCCGCTTCCAAAAATTCTTCATCAATAGTTATCGAGCCGACGTAGTTAAGATTAGCGTCCGTAACCGTGGCTCTGTGTATTTTTGAATTTAAAAACTGTCTTAACATATCTACCTCGCTTACCTATATTATCACACGGAAAAACAGAAATCCATGTTAATGTAAATTATCGGGTAATGATTTTTAATTTTGTTATTCTAAAATATAGAAAAAGGAGGGAATATGTTAGATTTGTTCGTTTTAGAAAGTTGTCCGTATTGCAGGAAAGTTATGTCATTTATGGATGATAAAGATATAAAGTATCATAAAGTTGATATTACAGACAAGGCTTCAGAAGACGCATTGATTCAGATGGGCGGCAAACGTCAGGTTCCGTTTCTTGTTGATACTGATAGAAATATCCAGATGTATGAGTCAAATGATATTATTGAATACTTAAAGACAATAATATAGAAATTTAGGAATACTTAATTTTTCATACATTCGTTGTTTTTAATTTCTTCTCAACTTCTAAACTCATCCGCTCTTAAACTTTATAAAAAGGCAAACCCTCAAAGCGCAGAACTTTGAGGGTCATTGAAAGGACCTTTATTATCTCTGTTATTATTTGTTTGTTTATTACGACTAAATCAGGTTCAAAGCAATAGACGGCATCTGGTTAGCTGTTGCTAACAGTGTTGCTGTAGACTGCTGCAGAATCTGGTATTTGATATAATTTGAAGATTCTGTTGCAACGTCTGCGTCTTTGATTGTAGAGTTAGCTTCAATCAAGTTTTCTCTTTGAACATCGGTTGAATCAATTGCAGCGTTCAATCTGTTCATATAAGCACCGATTTTTGTAGATCTTAAAGATACGTTATCGATAGCCTCGTCAATGAATGTGATGAATTCACGGGCAGAACTGTCGTTTCTGTAGATTGCATTACACATATTTGTAATTGAAACTGTCTTTGCTCCGCCTGTACCTGGCTTTGATACTTCAATTACACCTGCTACAACTGTTCCGTTTTCTGCCATAGCAGCGGTTAATGCAGACTGGTAAGAACCCGCAAGGTATGTATAATCTCCATTACCGTCGAGTACCGGTTTTCCGTTTTCATCAAGAACTCTTGCTCTGTATTCATATTGATTTTCATCAGCTGAATAGGTTAAATCAATATAACCCGGTCTTTGTTCTGTTATATTATCGTTATTAGCTTTAAATCCGAAAATAACAGTTGCTTTTGCGCTGTCAAAGAGGAATTGATCCATCTTGATAACGCATCTTTTGTCTGAATACAAACCTACTTGCAGGTTGATATCATCCTGTCTTGAACCGTCTAAAAGATAGGTATCGTTAAAGTCGGTGATTTCACAAAGACGACCGATTTCATCCATTCTTTGCTGAACTTCAAGGTTGATAGCGTCTAAAGAAGCAGAGCCGTAAGTACCGTTTGCTGCCTGCATGGTCAAGTCTCTGATTCTTTGTAAATAATCATTAATAATACCGAGAACGCCTTCCATTGTGGTTAACATATCTAACCCCATTTGAGCGTTGGTTTCAATGATGTCATAACCGTTAATTTTAGCTTCCATTCCTGCGGATACAGCGTATCCTGCTGCGTCATCAGCTGCGGAGTTGATACGGAAGCCGGTTGATAATCTCTCCATAGCTGTGTTCATACCTTGTGTTGCATCTCTTAAGTAAGATTGACAGGTTAATGACGCCAAGTTCGTGTTAATTGTGATTGTTGATGTCGCACCCATAATAAATTCCTTTCAATAAATTTA
>CALUVI010000050.1 GCA_944324185.1 Candidatus Gastranaerophilales bacterium
TGACCGTTTACATTAACTCTGATTTCTTGTAAATTAGGTGACTGTCTTTTTACAATTTGTTTATGAGAGAATGTTAATTTAGCAGCTTTTAAAGGTGTTTTACCACATACTTCACATTTTTTAGACATAATTATATTCCTTCTTTCTACCAGTGTAATTCAAGTTTACATTAAACCTGTTTATTTGACAAGTCTTATTGTAAAGATTTTGTTACAAGAGGGGGTAAAAAGCAAATTTTTTATTTACAGGTTTTAGTACAGATATGAAAATTACCCCTGCAGCAAATACTAATTTTAAAGCAATTCCAATAGCCGGAACTACAAACAAATTCAAAGGACTGACTACAAAAATTGATTTGTATAAAATTACTAAATCAGACAGGAAGTTTTTGGAAAAACTTGCTTCTACAGTAGATTTTAATACCTCTCTTAAAAAGATGGATGAATTTGACCGTAAGCGTTGGAAAAAGGTCTTTGACTATGCAGTTGAATCTGCTCAAAATCCTGAAAATCAATCAATTATCGCTTTTTCTGACAATAAACCCTGCGGTATACTTTCATTTGTTGATGAAGTAAGAACTCTTTTTCTGGATGCAGTTTGTGCATTCCCGCGCTCTGACGGGAAAAAAGTCAATCTTGGCGGCACGACTCTTATTTATCAGCTGTTTAAGTTTGCAGAGAGCTTTAAAGTCAAGTCTGTCGAGCTTTTAGCAGTAACGGACGGTCCTTTTGATGTGATTTCCAAATACAAAAGACTCGGGTTCAAAGATCTTGGTATGGAAGGGGATTATGTAAAAATGAGCTGCAATCAGTTTAAAGTTAAAGAAAAACTCGGCGAGCTTTCTTCTATTATAGATTACAAACCTGTTAAAAATCCTGAAAATGTTAATCTTGAGGATTTAATAGTCTGATTGCTGGTAATCGTCATCATCCTGCAAGGAGGATAAATCTGAAGAATACTTTGTATCAAAGTCTTCCGGCAGATATTCATTGTCTGGCCATACTGTTTCTTCATCAAACCTGCAGGCGCTTAAATTTTCTGACATTGATAAATCGGAATTGGTAAGTTCTGCGCCCTGAAAAATTGCTCCTGCCATATCAGCATCGGAGAAGTTGCAGTAATCAACTTTTGAATAGCTGAAATCAGTTCCGTTTAAAACGGATTCATTAAATGATGATTCTACAATTTCCGCCCTTGTAAAGTCTACGGAAGTTAAATCACACCCTTCAAATTTTACTTCGCTTAAGTGGCTGTCAGCAAATGATGATGAGGTTAAATCTACGTTGATAAATTCAGCGCCTTGAATATTAGAGTTGCTAAAATCAGTTTCGCTCAAATCCACGCCGCTTTTTGAGTTTTTAATTTCTTCATTAAATGCGTCTACGTCTGTAAGTACAAGATTTACTAATTCTTCTTTTGATAACATTAACCGACTCCTATATTAGCTGACTAAATTTATCTGCATTGCAAGCAGCACAGCCTGAGTTCTGTTTGCAACTTTAAGTTTTTTAAAAATACTGTTCAGGTGTGTTTTAACAGTAACATCTCTTACGCACAATTTATCTGCAATCTGCTGATTGCTGGCTCCTTTTGCAAGAAGCTCCAGAACTTCTTTTTCTTTTGGTGTAAGAAGATCAATATTAACATCTTTATTTAAGCTTACAGAACTTGTTTTTTGAGCTGATTCACTTTGCCATCTGCATCGTCTGAGAACAGCTTCAATTCTTGCAAGAAGATTCGGCAGAATAAACGGTTTTACAATATAATCATCAGCCCCGATTTTAAGTCCGGATACAATTTTTTGATCCTCACTTACTGCTGTAATCATAATTACCGGAATATACTTTATCTTTTTGTTTGTCCTTATGGCTTTTAAAGTGTCCCAACCGTCCATATTCGGCATCATTACATCAAGCAGGATTATATCAAAACCCTGTTCTTTATCCAGAATCTTCAAAGCCTCCAGCCCGTCTTTAGCCACTGTTACATTATAACCGTACATAGGGAGTGCATCGGCTAAAAACTTTGGATTATCGTCTACGACAAGTATTGAAGCTATTCCGTCCATTATACCAATCTTTCTTTTAATGCTTTTAGTGCTGCTTGTAGTCTATCATCTACTTCAAGTTTTTGCAATATGCTCGCAACATGGGCTTTTGTTGTATTAATACTTACGAAAAGCTCTTTTGCTATTTCAATATTGCTGTATCCTTCTGTTATAAGTTTTAAAATCTGGGTCTCACGCGATGTCAGACCGTAATTTTTTTCAGGTTTAGGCTGTGTTGCCTCCTGTGATTTAGTTGCAGCTTCAAGTACAATATGGGAAATTGAAGGGTCAAACCACGCAGCTCCGTCAAGAACCGATTGTACTACCTGAATAAGTCTTTTAGGGTTAATTTCTTTTGAACAATAGGCGTTTGCGCCGGCTTTAAGACTGTTTAGAACTTCCTGCTCGTCATTGTGTGAAGTCAGGACAACTATCTTTATATCTTTATTCATGTCCTTAATTTGTCTTGTTGCCTCTATTCCGTTCATACCTGGAAGTCCTAAGTCCATAATGATTAAATTTACATCATTATTCTCTGCAATTTCAATGCCTTTTTCGGCTGACTCTGCTTCATAAATTTTGTCTACAAATTCGCATGACTCAAACGCGGTTTTGAGCCCGAATCTTGTTAATTCATGATCTTCAATAATTAAAATACTACTCTTCATACACACTATGCCCCGGATTTACGTCTGCTGCATAATCAGAATTTAATCTGGAGGATCTGATTAAAGACTGATTAGCAAGTTCTATGTCCCCTTTTGCTCTGAGTACAAGGCTCAGGTAATAATAATATTTAAAGTTATTTGCGTCAATATAATATGAGTTGTTTAAGTATGTTGCAGCCATATTAAAGTTGTTATCTCTAATCGCAAGATTAGCTAAACCAAGCCAGATATCATTATTAGAAATATCAATTGAGGCAACTTTCGGCAGATAATAATCCGCTTTTTGAGGGAACACCTGCAGGGATTCCACCAGGAGTTCTTCATTTGTATTATGTTTTTTTAGAAGTTTTTCGTAAAGTTTTTGTGATTTTTTATCTTTTTCTAATGCAAGGTATGTCTTAGCGACCCCGACATCAGGTTCTGCATCCTTTGTTAATTTCTGAGCTTTTTTATAATATTTTAAAGCTTCTTCAAATTTTCTGTTATCGTAACTTATATCAGCAAGCGTGATTGCGGCAAGATAATTATTCTTATCTTCTCTGAATGCGCGTGAAGCAAATTCCTGCGCTTTTAGTGACTCGTCGTTTTCATAATAGATTTTGCCTAAAAGCGAGAAAATCATCGGGCTGTACTGCTTTGCCTGCAAGACTGACGCTTGAAGGACTTTAGTCGCAAGAAGGCTTTTGCCTTGCAGATGATAGTAATAAGCAAGGTGATAATCCTTCAAAGGCTCGTCTTTCGAGGTTTTGTATAAAATGTATTCTTCAACAGACCTTACTTTATTTTGAAAATCTACGGTTGCAAATTCTGTTTTTTTGATTTTATCAAGAACTTTTAGCGCCTGCTTCGGCTTATTCAAATCCGCTAAAATCTTGGCTTTTAATGATAAATAATTTATATTTGTATCATTTTCCACAATTGCGTTGTTAATATATTTTAAAGCCTGCTGCAGATTGTTGGACTTATAATACCCTAAAGAAATTAAATAATTCTTATAGTCGCTCTCACTTGCCTGATTGCTGTTGAGGAGTTCCGAAGTTGTCTCAATAGCCATATTGTTATACATTATGTTTGAATATGCGTCTGCTAAATATATAATATCTTTCGGGTTAACCATTGCAGAAGGGTAATAATATTTTCTTATGTCTTTAACGTATGATGAAGTAAAAATATTATTATCAAGCTTTTTTATTAATGCATCGGACAAATCAAAAAAGCCGTATTCTGCCATTTTCATTCCGTAAACAAGAAAAACATAATCATCGTGTGAAGCTCTATGTATTAAATCATTAAAATCGTCATAAGAAGCTTTTATATTATTCTGGGCAAATCTGTTTTCCGCAGAAGCGTATTTTGACTTCACAAAATTATCTTTTATCACCATATCCATATTGGCAACATTGGTTTCAGCTTTAACTTTGAGCTGCTTAACCTCTTCTGCCCGGCAAGCCGTAACAGAAGCCAGTATTAATGTTGATATAAGTAATTTCCTGAATACTTTACTCATGCTCTAAATCTACACCTACGTAATATTTATTAAAGACCTGTAATAACTTGTTACTACAATTATTTACTATTGAGTAATATAAATCAAGTAGGTTGTATTTTTCCAGTGTAATCAAATCCTCTTTATCAATTTCCATGTGGTTTTCTGTATTAAATACTCCTACTATTTTGTTAAGTTTTATTGATAAAAATTTGTCTACAACATTCGGGTCAAAATGGCTGCCGGCGCCATTTTTAATAATATCAATAACTTTTTCAATAGGCATTTTGTCACGGTAATGCCTTTTTGATGTTATTGCGTCAAATACGTCAGAAACTGCAAGAATCCTTCCGCCGAACGGGATTTCTTCGCCTTTTAAGTGTCTATAGTATCCTGTTCCGTCGTATTTTTCGTGGTGAGAGCAGGCAATCTCGGTGATTTGCTGAAAATCTTTAGACATATGAATTTTTTCAAGAATGTGATGAGTGATTTCCACATGCTGCTGAATGTGCTTGTACTCCTCCGGCGTAAGCTTGCCTTCTTTTTGCAGAACGGAATCTTTAATCCCGATTTTACCGATATCGTGAAGCGCTGCAGCTTTTTCCAGTATATAAATGTCTTTCTTTTCCATTCCGAATTCTTGTGCAATCAGGGAAGAATACATTTTAACCCTCGAAGAATGACCTGAAGTAATCTTATCTCTTGCATCAATAGAGGTTGCAAGAGTTTCAATGAAGCTGTCCAGAACAACTTTCTGCTCTTCAAGAAGTTTTCTCTGTCTTTCGAATAACTGGGCATTTTCCAGTGATATACCGGCGCTTGAGGCTATTGCAACCAGCAAATCCTCATCATCCGGCGTAAAATATTCATCAAACTTATTAAGAACCTGGAAAACACCGATTATTTCCTGATTAAAGTTCTTTATTGGCATACAAAGAATTGTTTTTGTCCTGTACCCTGTTTTTTTATCAACATCAGGGTTAAACCTCTTGTCTTTATACGCATCTTTGATGTTAATAGTCTCGCCCGTATGCAGAACATGCCCTGCCAGCCCTTTGTCTGCCGGAATTCTTAACTCTTTTGTATCAAGTCCGGTTGCAACTTTGGAATAAAGCTCATTATGCTCTTTATCATACATATAAACCGTGCATCTGTCAGCATTAAGCGCGGTTTTTGTCTCTTCTGCAATCTTTTTGATTAACAAATCAATATTCTTTTCCGCAGCAACTGCCTGTCCGATGTTTACAAGCGCAATCAAAGGGTCTTTTGTCTGATTGTGGTTGCTGTTATAATGTGTAATCGGCGGGCATTTTAAAAGCGCATTTAATCTTTCAAAAAAATCTGTTTTCTGGTTCTTGATTGATAATTTACGCGCCTGATTGTAATTTATAGCATACAATGTCGTATTCTTTTCGGTAAAATTAATATACCCCAGAACCATTTCATGCAGTATATGGGTAACAGGATCTTTAGACTGTTCTACGAGAAATACGGCATCATTCATAAACTGATAGAATCTGGTGTTATCTTGCTTTAAAAATGCAGCAAGAGCAAGCATACTATAGCATATAGCCGTATCGTCTTTGTAAATCTCTTTATGTTTTTCTATACTGTTTTTTACTTCTTCATACCCGCCGTTGAGTATTTCTGAAACTGACTCATAAATGAAATTCTCTAAAGTCATTTCACCCTCTCTTGTTATGTACTATCATATAATAAAATAGGATTTTTGGCAAAGGGGGGGGGTAAATGAATTGGTTGGTAAGCGGAGGCTACAAGCTTAGCTTTCAGTGGTAAAAGAATCGGTCGATAAGCGGAGGCTACAAGCTTAGTGTCATAACCCCTCGCCCCCTTGTGGGAGAGGGAAGAATTTCAAGTTGAGCTGGGGCGAAACTTAGAAATTCGGGTGAGGGGCTTAAATAACAAAAAGTTGATCCCTCGCCCAATAACCGCGCTCACCTCCCAAGTTGGGGAGGTCGCAGTTGTGCGAGCGTTAGCGAACTACAAATGCGGGTGGGGGGAAACTTATAGATTATTCAAATTTAATCCCCCATCCTAACCTGCTTGGTTGCCGGCGATAAACGAGTCTACGGACTTTGCTTCCGCAAAGCTCCTTCGCTCTCTGCCAACAATCCGCTTCCCCGATTTGGGGAAGGAATGCGCTTGTGAGGTTCAACAAGCAGCTATTAAGCGCCAAAGAGCGCTGCCGCAGCTCTCTCCCTGAATGAGGGAGAGTCGGAGAGGGTGATAATAATAGTCCCAAAAGCATCAGCACCCATCCTAGCCTTCCCTCAAAAGGGAAGGAACACGCGCTGTCGTTCAATTAATGTATTTCCTCGCCCCATTGGGGCACAACTGTCCATGATAATTTTAGGTATTAAAATTACAGACGTAATGTCTGTATAAAACCCCTCCCCGAAATCAAAGATTTCGACCCTCCCACAAGGGGAGGGTCGGCTGAACGCTAAGCGTGATAGTCCCTTCGCCCTGTTTGGAGCTTGCTCCAAACGACCATAGTAGTCAGAGGTGAAAATGTATTTGACTGGTAATGAAACTTCAAGATGATTTTCAAGCACAACATTTTTGTGTATAATATAATAGGGTTTAAAGAAGGGGAAATATGAATAAGATATCGATACTTATACCGGTTTACAATGAGAAGGATTTATTACTTGAAATTTTGAAACAGGTTGGAGCTGTAGATTTTGGTCTGGAAAAAGAAATAATATTAATTGATGATTGCTCTACAGACGGGACAAAAGATTTGTATGAAAAAATTCCGTATAAGGTTTTATACCATCAGCGCAATATGGGCAAAGGTGCGGCTTTAAGAACAGGGTTATCAGCTGCAACAGGGGATATTATTATAATACAGGATGCGGATCTTGAATACAATCCTAAAGATTATAAGCCGCTGGTACATTTAATAACTACAAATGCCGCGGATGTGGTATATGGTTCAAGGCTTGCTGATACAAGAAACAGCGGTAATTTTTTAATGCTTAGTTATCTCGCAAATGTGTTTTTAACGCTTCTTACAAGAATTTTGTACGGTGTTTACATGACAGATATGGAAACCTGCTATAAAGCATTTCGTGCAGATGTTATAAAAGGGATATCAATAAAATCGAACCGTTTTGATTTTGAACCGGAAATAACCGCAAAGGTTCTCAAAAAGAATGTTCGTTTTCAAGAAGTTCCGATTTCTTATAATGCCCGTAAAACCGAAGAAGGTAAGAAAATCGGCTGGAAAGACGGCGTTCAGGCAATTTTTACGCTGCTTAAATATCGTTTTTTTGATTAATGTTTTGTTTTTACATAATATAATTGTAAATATTTGTAACAAATGTGTGTTAAACTCTAAAGTTTTTTAAATTTATTCCGTTATACATAGAAAGAAAATTAATTATCAACTTTTTAATTAAATGTAACACAATGTATATTGTGTTACATTTTTTATTTTGTAATACTAAAACTATTGTAAATATGTGTTTTTAATTTTTTTATTTTATTTAAATTACTTTTGTTTTTTTAATAGACTCCTTTAAAAGTAACTATTTATATGTTTTTTGGCACGATGTAACACAATATACATAGTGTTACATTGCTTACAAAAGGAGGAACAAAATGACAGAAATCGGATTCAATCTGGGCCGCTTGACAGGTCTAAAAAATGTAAAATTTGAAGATTTAGACAAAGACAAAGACGGGACAATTTCAAAAGAAGAGTATGAGTCTCTTCTCAATGAAATTTCTGCTGATTCGCTGGAAATTAGTACAGAAAAGAATGTGCCCGACAAATATGTAAATGAAGATCAGCAGGCTGTTCTGGAGCAGGAATTTATGATGGAAGAAGCTCTGGATGAAATTAAAGGGCAGATTAGTATTGATTTCTGTGGTGAAAATTCTAAATATATTGCAGATGTTGCATTTGACCTGAAGGATTATTTAGAAGAGTTCAAAACTAATTATGAAGGCGATGTGTCCGGTATGGCAGAAGCATTTAAGGAAGTTTTGCCCGCAAAATATGAAGAATTAAAAGCAGCTTATCTGGCAAATGATCCGATAGTTGCTAAATCTCAGGTTTTGGATGAAATTATTGAAAGGCTTGCCGGACAGGCTGATGAAAGTAATTTGCAGCTGCTCGGTAAATTCCTCGAGGCTGAGGCAGACAGCTATATAGAAGCTTATGAGGGTGATGATTTGGCTACTGATTTAAAAGCGCATCTGGAAGTATATATGAGTAACGAGGGTGAAAAACTCAAAGAGCCTATTGCCGAATATCAGGCATTTTCAGATTCATTAGGAGCTTATGTCGATTCTAATGAGTTTGAGCAACTCAAAGAAAAAACAAAAGAATTTATTCAAGGTGTATTGGCTCAAGGTTTAATTCTTCGATATGGCTCTATCTTTTCACGCGAATATATTCATGATGAAAATTCAATGGTTCGTTTTTTCAATGAAATCAAGGACGCAGAAGATTTAAGAACAAAGATGGAAAAGATTATTTCAAGGGCAAATAATAGCCAGACATTACTGGAACAAATTGAAGCCGGTCTTTTAACAGAGGCAGATGTACCAAAATCACAAGGGACAGATGAATGTGAAGCTGCCGGTGAAACAGCACAGACAGATACTTCTGTATATCAGGTAGATGCAAGTAAGATTGATATAGGGCGCAGAACTAGTGAAGAAGAAAAATCTGATGTTCTGGACATTCTTCGATCTGACAGTTTTAAAAATCAGTTTAAACTCCAAATAATGGAAAATTTAGCAAAACAGGGAGTTTCGTTTGCCACTCTGGAAGCTACATTTAATAATGTTTATGAAGCATCAATAGATGAGTATTATTTGGGAAATCTCCCCGAAGATTCTTATTATACGTACAGACTGGGATCCAATACTGTCAAAACACGTATTTACACCAACACAATAACGGAAGATTTTACCGGAATCTTCAATGAAAAAATGACAGAGGCAATTAATAAAAATAATGAGTCTGATACCGACTTTGATTTGAATAATATTGATACAAGCGAATGGGGTGGAGCACTTTCTCATCTGAGTATTTCAAAGAATATCCGTGAAACGCTGGAACCGCAGCTTCAAACAGAAGCACAAAGAATGTGTGAAGCTAATGGAGTTGAATTTAGTGAATGGGAGTACGAGTCTATCTTAATGGATGTTTATGACAGGGGCTGGAGCGTTCAGGATTTCTTAACTAACTTCCAGACAGAATTCTCTATGTGGGTATACGAACAGAAATACTAATATTGCGACTACTAAAAAGCGGCTATAAGCCGCTTTCTAGTTTTGTTTTTTCACCCAATTTTCTATGATTCTTAGAGGTGCTCTTGTTATTGCTAATGCCCACGCCGGAATGCTTTTGGTAATTACTCCTACCGCTCCTACGTTAGCTCCTTCTTCTATTGTTACAGGAGCTACAAGAACGGAGTTAGAGCCGATTTTTACGTTGTCTTTTATTATCGTTTTGCTCTTAACTTTTGTCAAAGGATTGTAATTGGCTGTAATCGTTCCTGCACCGATATTAACATTAGCTCCGACTTCACTGTCTCCGAGGTAAGTTAAATGACAGGCATTTGTATGAGATTTTATTGTTGTTTTCTTAACTTCAACAAAATTCCCGATTTTTACATAATCCCCGAGCACAACATCACCTCTCAAGTGCGCAAAAGGTCCTATTTTGCAATATTTTCCTATTTTATTTTTGCCGTTAATATAACAGGACGGGTAAATTATAGTATCGGAATCAATTTCTGTCTCAGGACTAATCCATGTTGTAAACGGGTCAACTATTGTAACCCCTTCTGCCATAAGTTTATTCAATGTTCTGTTATTCAATATCTTAGAAGCTTCTGCAAGGTTTGCTCTGGAATTTATACCGTAAATTTCTGTATTATCGGAAAGAGTGTACGCATTTACGGCTAAATTATGTTCATTCCCCCATTGTATTATATCGGTAAGATAGTATTCACCCTGAGCGTTGTTGTTTTTCAAATCAGCAAAGGCTGCTTTTACTTTGCCCCAGTTGATACAATAAATTCCCGCATTAATTTCCTTAACAGCTTTTTGCTCCGGATTTGCATCTTTTTCTTCTACAATAGAATTTACTGAGCCGTCAGGATTTCTGATTATTCTTCCATAATTAGAAGGATTATCAAAAATAGCACTCATAACAGTTATGTCAGATTTTTTCTCTCTGTGCTGATTAATAAATTTTTTCAAGTTTTCAGAAGTTATTAACGGAGTATCTCCACATAAAACAATAACGTCACCCTCAAAGTCTTTCAGATAAGGAAGCGCCATACTTACTGCATGTCCGGTTCCCAATTGCGGGGTTTGCAGAATGCATTTTGCATTAGTGTAATTATTGTGTACATATTCTTCAACCTGTTCGGCTTTGTGTCCTACGATTACAAAACTTTCATCCGTAAGTCCTGTATTGTTTACAGCATCAATAACATAACCGACCAGCGGTTTATCAAAAATTGTATGTAGAACTTTCGGCATATCAGATTTCATTCTCGTGCCTTTTCCGGCAGCTAATATAATAGATTTAATCATTTTAATCTCCCGTTTTTTATAATCTTAACACAAATAATATATGAGATTGACAAACAAAATATATAATATATAATATATATATAAGGATATGTTAATGTGATATTGTCGTTAAACACAAATTCTTTAAGTAGTCTTGTGCAAAACAGCCTTGCATCTTCAACAGCGGGGTTGAATACTGCTATTGAAAGATTGACTACCGGGTATAAGATTAACCATGCAAAAGATAACGCTGCAGGATATTCTATTGCAACGCAGTATTCAAGTAAGTTGTCTTCATATAGTGTTGCGCAGGACAATACAGCGATGGGGTTGGATTTATTAACAACTGCATCTGACAGTCTGAGTCTTATTACTTCACATTTGCAAAGAATGCGGGATTTAGCTGAACAAGCTGCAAACGGAACATACGGTAAAGATTCATTGCAGGCAATTCAAGCTGAGTTTAATCAGAGAACTGCAGAAATAGATCGTCTTATGTCAACTACCGAATACAATGGAGTAAAACTCTTTAAAGAGTCGGGCAGTAATTTTATCCATGACGTAGAAAGTCTATCTTATGATGAGGCTGTGGCTCAAGGATATACAATAATTTCTTCGGCTGATGATTTTCAGAAAATGAGAGATGATCTGGACGGAAAATTTATTCTTATGTCTGATATAGATTTGTCAGGAGAAGTGTGGGAATGTATAGGTGATTTAAATAATCCGTTTACCGGAGAATTTAACGGTAACGGGTATACTATAAGTAATTTACTTTTTGATGACGGTACTCAAAACTATAGCGGATTTTTTGGTCGTGTTTACGGGGCGGATATCTCCAATGTGGGTTTTGAAAATGCGAATGTGACGGGCATGATGTATACGGGAATTCTTGCCGGCTATAATTATTCATCTTCCGTTTACAATTGTTATGTAACAGGAGTTGTCGAAGGGCTTAATGATACCGGTGCGTTGATCGGATATAATACAAATGATGCTTCAATAGACAGTTGTTATTCAATGGCGGATGTTACAGGCTCAGGTTATCGTATAGGCGGGCTTGTAGGGTTTAATACAGTAAGGTCGGCTATAGATTACAGCTTTGCTCAAACGGATATCTCGGGAAACCTGAATGTCGGAGGCTTGGTTGGACAAAATACATCTGCAACGGTCACAAATTCTTTTTCAGAAGGTAAAGTAAGCGGTAATTCTCAAGCAGGTGGTTTTACCGGTTTTAATGAAAACGGAACAATAAATTCGTGCTATTGGAATACTGAAAGTTCTCAAATGAATACCGGTATAGCTCAGGGGACAGCTTCCGGAGTTACAGGTTCTACGGCTGCGGAAATTGAAGAATTAAAGATTAATAACTTACTTCCCGGATACAATATATTGCTTCAGGAAGAAGATACCGAAATAGAATTCCAGGTCGGGATTCACAGTGATGATTCATCGCGAATAACTATAGATACTGAATTTAATATGAGACTGTCTGCATTAAATGTTTCAACATCAGAGGCAGCCAGAAAAGCACTTGCGAAATTAGATAATATGCTTTCAATAGTAAGTGCCAAACAAACAGAATACGGGGCTGCATATAACCGTCTGGAATCAGCGCTGGACACTATAGGGGTAAGTATTGATAATCTTACTTCCTCTCGTTCAACTCTTCAAGACGCTGATATTGCTGAAGTTTCAAGTGATTATATTAAAAATCAGATTCTGCAGCAGGCTTCCGCAACTTTGCTTGCGACAGTGAATCAGACTCCGTCTATTGCGTTACAGCTGCTTTAATATATCCTGAATCTTTATATTAAAAAAACTTCACATATTATTTGCATTTTATTTATGTTTATTTTAGGATTTAATCATACGCCGATTTTTTATGAAGAATGTGTTTAACACATTCTTTTTAAAAAGGTTAAAAATGGGGTAAAATTAAAGCGGTAAATTACACTAGGTTACTCCAGCAAAATAAAATAGCATTGAAATAAGTTATAAAGGAAAGTCAAAATGGGTATTAAAGGTAAAAATGACAGAATGGTAGTTTTAGCTTGTGAAGACTGCAAAGAAAGAAACTACACAACAGTTAAGAACAAAAAGAATACAAAGGACAGATTAGAATTAAGCAAATATTGTCCTACCTGCAAAAAACATACAACACATAAGGAAACTAAATAGAAGTGAACAGTGACTAGTGAATAGTGAGTAGAATTCTATTCACCATTCACTAGTCACTAATCACCAGTTAAGCGTCCTTAGTTCAGTTGGTAGAACGTCGGTCTCCAAAACCGGATGTCGAGGGTTCGAGTCCTTCAGGGCGC
>CALUVI010000051.1 GCA_944324185.1 Candidatus Gastranaerophilales bacterium
CACTGACGTTCGCACACCTGCGACCTCCCCAACTTGGGAGGTGGGCGCGATTATTGGGCGAGGAGAAATGCGTTAATCGGACGACAGCGCGTATTCCCTCTCCAACGGGGAGGGCTAGGGAGGGGGTGAAATTCAAACGCCAACGCACATTCCTTCCCTTTGAGGGAAGGTTAGGATGGGTGCTACTTTTCAATTTATAATATATATATAGGCACATCAACTAAAAACCCTCGGGCGGAATTTCCCGCCCGAGGGTTCTTATCGTTTGTAAAATAAGTTTCGTTAGTTATTAGCTTGGACTATGCCAAAAACTGTTTTGCAGCTGCTTCAGCTTTTTTGTTTTTACTGTTAACAATGCCGGCACCGATTAAAGCACCAGCTACTGCTGTACCTGCAATCCAGGCAGCTTTTGCTTTTCCGCTCATACCTTTAACCTTGTTATTTAAGCTATTAACGAGGTTATCAAGTTCTGATTTAGCTTTTTCTACAGCTTCCTGTGCCGTCTTTTTAGCAGTTTCGTTAACTTTGCCCTTTTCTGCGGCAACTTTATCATAGATAGCCTGCTTATCTTCAACAATCTTAGCTAATTTCTTATAGCTTTCCTTTTCCATGGCCTGTGCTTCAGTTAAACCGGCTCTTTCAACGTCATCAGCAAGTTGTGGGAATTGTTTCAGGATAGCTTCTTTTGCTTTTGCAATACCGTCGTCTGCATTGCGCATTTCGGCAATCTTATCATCCAATTCTCTTATAACATTATGGTCTTTCAAACAGTTTGCTATATCATCACTTAACGATTTAGCTTCTGTGTTATATGACTCTAAGATTTCTTTTCTTGATGTTATCATATCTTTTACAGTTTGAAGATCAAGAGTTCCGCCTGCAGGAGCAGTATAATGCCCCTTTAATGTTGCAGGGAGTTTTGTGCTGGCTCCGCCGTTCTTTTCTATCGCTTTATTAACAGCAGCTAAGTCTGATTTATAGAATTTAGGTTTGCCTTTTTCCCCTTTGCCATTTACCGCTTCATTAATAATATCAGCGATTTTTACTTCTTTACGAGAACCTACTGTATTGAAAAGACCGGTTTTTTCTGCCATTGAATCAGGAATGGATTCGATAAATTCTCTTTCAAAATTTGCCTGACGATTTCTTAATTCAATATTAGCTTTTGCTCTGTCTAATAATGAATCAATCAGTTCTTTTCTTTGATCTACATATTTTGCATTTTCCGCATTTTTAAACTCATTAAACATATCAGAGCTATATGCATATTTTACCTTAGTTCTCTTTCCGTCAATTACTTCCCAGATTTCTTTGCTATGATAACCTGACGGAACTTTTTGTCCTTTTTCTAATTTATCTGCAAAACTTGCTATTTGTGAATCAGTTAATTGTGATTCTTTCTTTAATTCAGGAAGAATCTTCTTACTTAAAGCTTTTGCTTTATTATATTCTGCAGTATGTTTGCCAAAACCTTTTTCTGTAGTGAAGATATGTTTTAATTTTTTTGGTTTTGTAGTTTTATGGGTATTATAAGCATCATCCATATACTGCTTAATATCATCTTTTATTGTTTCCAATCTCTTGGAATCTTTACCGCTTGTTGATGATTCAAACTTACTAACTGCAGCATTATATTCTGCCTGTAATCTCTGGTACTCAGTTTTTACTTCGTTTTCCCAGGCAGCAGCGCCTCTATTTGTATGGAAAGGCTTACCGGTTCTTTCGTTAACTGCAGGAAGATCTCGACTGTCAATCTTTAATTTATCCCAGTCTTTAACTTTAAATTCCTTACCGCCGGCTTTTGTTTCCATTAACTTTGCAAGCTCTTCATCGCGAGCCTGAATAGATTTTTCTAAAGCTTCTTTCTCAGCTCCGTCATAGACTGCTTTGCCTGCATCTGCCAACTCTTTTTCAGCTTTTTCTAATGCCGCTTTCTTTGTTGTTAAATCAACTTTGTCCTGACCATTAGCTTCCTGTACTAATTCTTCCAAAGTCTTTGCAGGACCTTTGCTCTTCGCCATTGAGGTACCTGCCCAGCCTGCTGCAGCACCAATAGCAGCACCGCCTAAAGTGTAAGGCATGGTTGATGTTTTCTGTACCGGATACTGTTGTTGCGGATTTACTCCTTGAATTGTTAATTCGTCTGACATAACTAATTACTCCTATATTTTACAACTTACGTTACTTTTATTTTAATCCCATAAATCTATAATACATCTACTGGTCTTATATATCTAAACACCCGAGAGAAATAAAAATTGCTATTTTGAAAAGACAAATTTTTAATATTTTTCGCACTAAGTGTGTAAAACCATTATACTGACTGAATTACAGCTTGCAAATTTTTCTTTACAAAAGTTAATAATTACTGGTTGTTACCTCAAATGTTTTAATAATTTTAAGCTGTCACCCATCCTAACCTTCCCTCAAAGGGAAGGAATGCGCGTTGTCGCTCTATTATTGCAGAGATTAAAGAACGCTGCCGCACACTCTCCCTAAATGAGGGAGAGTTGGAGAGGGTGATAGTAATTACATAGAAATCACCCACCTAACCTGCCTGGTTGGTGGCGTTAAACAAGTCTTTGAACTTTGTTTCCGCAAAGTTCCTTCGCTCTCTGCCGCCAATCCGCTTCCCTCGAGGGGAAAGAACGCGTGAAGTCGTTTACAATAATTAAGCGTGCCCACCTCCCAAGTTGGGGAGGTCGCAGTTGTGTGAGCGTTAGCGAGCTACAAATACGTGTGGGGTTTAATATTACTGATGATTAAGAATTAATCCCCATCCTAGCCTTCCCCAACGGGGGAAGGGATGTGCGCTGATGTTTACTTAGCGTTCCAGCTTTCTAACCTTTTTTGAAGTTTAGTATGTAATTCTACATTGAGGATGACAGGTAGTTTTAATACAATCCTGGTCTTTTTACCAATGTCATCCGACCCCATGTCTACGTACGTAGTACTTTACATTTACCCCCTTTTGTCATAAACTTGAAGGGTTAAAAGACTTTAATGAGGAGATTTATAATATGACTAACAGAGTTTTATTATGTATTATGGACGGCTGGGGAATTTCTGCCGGCTCTGAAAAATATGATGCAACAAAACTTTCACATCCTGTTCATGTTCAGGAGTTAATAAAAGACTACCCGTCAACAAGAATCCATGCTGACGGCGAATATGTAGGACTTCCGCACGGTCAGATGGGCAACAGTGAAGTCGGTCACTTAAATTTAGGCGCCGGAAGAGTGGTTTATCAGGATTTATCAAAGATAAACAGAGCTATTAAAGACGGTTCATTCTTCAAAAATGAAAAATTCCTTGAAGCAATCGAGCATGCCAAAAAGAATAATTCATCACTGCATATTTACGGGCTTGTATCAACCGGCGGTGTACATTCATCTTTAGACCATGTTTTAGCATTAATAAAGCTTGCAGCAAATGAAGGTTTGAAAAAAGTTTATGTACACGCCTTTCTTGACGGTCGTGACACTCCGCCTTCAAGCGCCTGCACTTATTTACAGACTGTAGAAGATGAATTAAAGAAATACAACCTGCCTCCTGTTGCAACGGTTATCGGAAGATACTACATTATGGACAGAGACAACCGTTGGGATAGAGTTGAAAAAGGGTATAACTGCCTGCTATTTGGAGAAGGCGAACATGCAGCATCTGCTGTAGAAGGTGTTAAAAAATCTTATGAAAACGGCGTTACTGATGAATTTGTTCTTCCGACTGCAATTGGCAGCGAAGAAGGGGTAAATGTAAGCAGAATTCACGACAATGATGCAATTATCTTCTTTAACTACAGACCTGATAGAGCAAGAGAAATTACAAAAGCTATTAATTTCAAGGACTTTGACGGATTCAACCGCAAAAAAGTTTTGAATAACATTTATTACTGCACAATGACAAGCTATGATGAGTCATTTAATTTCCCTGTGGCTTTCCCTAAGACTCATTTAAAGAATATTCTCGGGGATGTATTGGAAGCTAACGGAATCAAGCAGTTCAGAACCGCTGAAACAGAAAAATACGCTCACGTAACTTTCTTCTTTAACGGCGGTATAGACGAACCGCAGCCGCATGAGACAAGAGTTCTTGTTCCGTCACCTAAAGTTGCAACTTACGATATGCAGCCTGAAATGAGCGCTCCGGCGGTTTGTGAGAATGTATTAAAAGCTATTGAAAATAAAGAATACGGATTTATTCTGGTTAACTTTGCTAACCCTGATATGGTTGGTCATACCGGCGTAATTGAAGCCGCAACAAAAGCATGTCATGTTGTTGATGAATGTGTAGGTAAAATTGCTGAAAAGTGCAAAGAAAATAACGTAACAATGGTACTTACTGCAGACCACGGCAATGCAGAGGTTATGGTAGATGAAACGACAGGTAAACCGCAGACAGCACACACAACAAATGAAGTCCCTCTGGTTGTAATTAATGCGCCGGAAAGGGTTGAATTAAAAAATGACGGAGCTTTATGCAATGTTGCGCCGACGGTTTTGGAGCTTATGGGTATAAAAAAACCGGAAGAAATGGATTGTGACAGTTTAATAAAGTAAAGGCAGGGTGAGGGAATTAACCCCTCTCCCGCAAGGGGGCGAGGGGAATACTATAAGATATCCTTGCAATGGATTATCCAACAGCCCGAAGCAATCTTAAACGAGGTTAACTCCTCACCAAAATTTCTAAGTTCGCTAAACGGCGCTCACTATGAAATTCTTCCTTCTCCCGCAAAGGACGGGGGGAATATTACAAAATAAGAGAGAATATAATGTCAGAAACAAAACCTTTAAATATAGACTTATCACTAAAGAAAAACAATGTTGATGAATTTTTCTTCAACTTGAGTGAAAATCCGGAAGGGTTTAAGAATAAGGATTTCCGCTACACTTTGAGTTTAATTTATCAGCTTGTTGAAGATGAGTTTGAAGGGATTTTTCTCTCTCCTAATTCTCCGGTCAGAAATACGGATTTTTATCTTATTAATGACGGAACTGCCGAAAATCCAAAGCTAAGCTTTTTTGTAACACCTACAAATAATTTTCAGTTTTATTTAAAATCAAAAGGCTCAATGTTCAGGTTTTCTTCTAAAGAAGTTAACGGTGAAATCGGTTATATTATGCCTCTGGATTTGGTTTTAGATTACTTTGGCGGGTTTGGAGAAATTGTTGATTTTTCATACTTAACAAGAACTTTTGCGTATTTCAACAAGCTTACGCATTTTGTTATGAAACTGATTGAAAAATTATACTTTATTCCGTCCGTGCACAGAAGAGAAACTGCTGCCGGAAGTTCGTTCAGAATCGTGTATGAGCCGATTATTTCAAACAAAGAGTCCGCAAAAATCATAAATGAACTGGAAAAAAATCTTCCTGAGAATTTGTTTATAAAGGGTGTTCAGCCAAAAAACTTTGTTGAGAGGTTTGTAAGAGAGTATTTGAATTACCTTATATACAAATTTCTAGGAATAAAAGCGTACAGATTTAAAGATATTAAATCCGGACATTATATGATTAAAGACCTTGAGCAGCGCTGCCTGATGAAAGGTAAAGATGTTGCGGAAAATATTGCCCAGTGGTTTGATGAATTGTATCTCGGCAAATATGATCTCATTCCGTTCTTTAAAGTTAATAAAATCAGTGATGATAAGTTTGAATTAAAAATACATATTAAAAATAGAAAAACAAATGAATGCATACTTCTTGATGATTTGTACGAAAAAGACAAAATTTGGGATTTGGATACAGAGGATATCGGTAAGATTATTGAAAAGCAGCTCAATTATGCTGTACGCTATATGCCTGAACTTGAGACTCTGTTTGAAGATGAGGACAAATTATCGCTGACATTAAGCCTGAATGAAGTATACAAAATCATTGCACAAACTGCTTACTATCTCCAAAAAGCCCAGATTGAAGTAATTCTGCCGGATGAATTAACAAATATTATTATCCCGAGAGCTTCAATTAATGCAAAAGTCAAAGCTTCACGCTCGGCTGAATTAATGCAGATATTTAATACGGTGTCAACAAGTGCTATTTCACTTGATGATATTTTAGAATTTTCTTACGAAGTCTCGCTCGGTGATGAAAAGATTTCACTTGAGGAATTTAACAAACTAGTTAATGAAAGCAACGGGCTTATTCAATACAACGGCAAATACATTCTTGTAGATAAAGCTGAGGGGCTTAAATTAATAGACCAGATAAAGAACGCTAATCACAAGAAAATGACGCGCCTGGAACTTATACACGCCTCTATGTCCGGTCAGCTTCAAAATTATGATTTTAATTATGATGAAGCTTATGCAAACGTTATAAAAGACTTTGCAAAACCGGTTGAAGTCTCCCAGCCGGAAGAATTGAAGGGCGAATTAAGAGCGTATCAGATGACAGGTTTGAAATGGCTCTGGACAAATGTTTCTAAAGGTTTTGGCTGCTGCATGGCAGACGATATGGGGTTAGGTAAAACTATTCAGGTAATAAGTTTAATTCTGAAACTTAAAGAAGAAAAGAAGCTTAAGGCTCCGGTTCTTGTTATTTGCCCTACAACACTTATGGGCAACTGGATGAAAGAGCTGCAGATGTTTGCTCCGTCGCTTAAAGCTGCAACATATCACGGGCTTGACAGAAATCTGGACTTAAAAAATGATGTAATCTTAACAACTTATGCAATTATGCGAATTGATGTTGAAGAGATGAAAAAGCAAAGCTGGGGTATGGTAATCGTTGATGAAGCGCAAAACATCAAAAACCCTGATACAGCGCAGACTCTTGCAATAAAATCTTTGAAATCCGACATTAAAATTGCAATGACCGGTACTCCGGTTGAGAACAGGCTTACAGAATTATGGAGTATATTTGATTTTATTAATAAAGGTTATTTAGGCTCTCTAAAAGAGTTTCAGAAGAGTTATGCAGTTCCTATTGAACGCTTTAAAGAGACCTCAAGAGCGTCAAAGCTTAAACTCTCAATATCGCCGTTTGTTTTGAGAAGATTAAAAACAGACAAGCACGTTATATCAGATCTTCCGGACAAAATGGTTATGAATGACTATTGCTATCTGGCAAAACCGCAGGCAATTTTGTATGAAAAAACACTTAATGAAATGATGGAAAAGATAAGCGGATTTACGGGTGTAAACAGAAGAGGTAATATATTTAAGCTTATTACTGCCTTGAAACAAATCTGCAATCATCCTTATCATTTCTTAAAAAGCGGTGAGATGTCAAAAGAGCTCTCCGGTAAAACTGAAAAGTGTGTTTCTCTTGTACAGAGTATTTTAGACAATAATGAAAAGACGCTTATATTTACGCAATATAAAGAAATGGGGGATCTGTTAACAAAAATTCTCTCAGAAGAATGCGCAACAGAGCCGTCGTTCTTCCACGGTTCATTAACGGTTCCGCAAAGAGAAAATCTTATTGACGATTTTCAAAATAATGATAACAGAAAAATTATGATTCTTTCTCTTAAAGCAGGCGGAACAGGTTTGAACCTTACGAGTGCTACAAACGTTATTCATTATGATCTCTGGTGGAATCCGGCAGTAGAAGAGCAGGCTACAGACAGAACTTACCGTATCGGTCAGGATAAGAATGTTATGGTGCACAGGCTTATAACATTAGGAACTTTTGAAGAAAAAATTGACGAGATGCTGAAATCTAAAAAAGAACTGGCAGATATTGCGGTCTACGAAGGCGAAAAGATTATTACAGAGCTTTCTGATCAGGAAATCTACGACATATTCTCACTGTCAGCAGGATAGCGGGGGGAGGAAATATAAATATAATCAGGCAGATTTGTCTGACTGCGAGTCGGTGGTGTATAATTATAGCGGTTAAAACAATTACTCAAAGTATAAAATAGGGGATATACAGGAGAATACATGATAAATTCTTTAGTTAATTCATATTCGTTTTTGTTTGATAATGTAATTTTTTATTTGTTAATAATTTTGCTTATCATTGTTTTTATTGCTCTGAGAAAAATAAATCCCAAAACAAAAAACTATAAGAAAAATAAATTTATTTTAACTTTGATTTTCTTGTTTATTGTATACTCTTTTTTCCCGTATTATTTTGAAAACAGAGCCAGAAATTACCTGAAGCAGACACCTAAAAACATTGAAAAAGCAATACAGAATAGAGAATTGGCTGCAAAATTATCTATTAATCCTTTTGAAAAAAATATGCTGTATAACCACCTGACAGCTTTGTATTTTCTAAAAAAAGATTACAAATCAGGAATCAAAGCGCATGAAAAAGGTTGTAAAATTATTAAAAATCAGGAACTCATAAGCACTTTTATAGTATCTAAAACATACATAAAACTCGGAGATTATGACAATGCAATAAAAGTGTTATTGAATAAAAATAATGTTGAAAAAAATGATTTAAATAAAATGCTGCTTTATAGTGAAATCAGTAAAACATTTATAGAATTAAAATCTTACAAACTTGCATACAATTATATAAATGAATACTTCAAACTATATAATAAACATCGTTGTTTAATGAATCCGCCCTGTGAGATGGTAAAAAGGCGGGTAGATCTTTCTAAGAAAATTAACAGGCAGGATTTTGTGAAAAAAGATGAAGAGTATCTAAGCAAATACTGTAAAATAAGGAAATAATTTTATGCCATTGTTAACTCCTGAAAAAATTCTTAAAGCTTTACCGTCTTTGTTTGAGATTAATATTACCGAAGCTCAAACAGGAGTAAACTTATTCAGAAAGCTTGAAAAATTTCTGATTTTTGATGAAGGGTTTATTTATTTTGTAAACCCAGACAGCTTGCAGTTAAAATATACATATAAAAAAAATCGTATTAAAGACGATACAATATATCCGGTAAATGAAAGGTTAAAAAATTTTATTTTTTCAAAAGAGGGCTCTATATTAAACCCGTCGGATATGCTTATTAAAACCCTTGGATTAAAAGATTCAGGCTCTTTTCTGGTTTCTAAAATAGCTATCAAATCAACAGTGTTCGGAATTATTGTACTAGCGAAAAAAGAAATCAACTTCTATAAACAGGAGGATTTGGAAGCTCTTGAAGCTGCTTCTGCAATACTTTCTTACGTACTTAAAGATTCAGAACTTTCTAATGTGTTTAAATTACAGCTAAAAGCTTTGAAAGACGGCATAATCGAGAAAAATAAAGCGTACAAGACAATAAAAGAACAGAATGAAAAGATTCTGGAAGCTGATAAAGTCAAAAACGAGTTTCTGGCAAATGTATCGCATGAGCTTAGAACCCCATTGAATTCAATACTCGGATTTTCTGATATATTATCAACCCGGCTATACGGGAATTTAAATCAAAAGCAGGAAGAGTATATCAATGATATCAAGGTTTCAGCGACACATCTTCTCGGGATGATAAATGAAATCTTAGATATGTCTAAAATAGAAGCCAATGCAATGAAGATAGTGAAAAGCACCTTCTGGATATCAAGGGCGGTTGATGAAGCATGCAATATTCTTATGCCGCTTGCTCAGAAAAAAAATATTATATTAAATAAAGATATGCCGGTTGATTTTGAAGTGTTTGCCGATTATCAAAAAATCCAGCAGATTTTGTACAATCTTATAAGTAATGCTGTTAAATATTCACCTGAAAACGATACAGTTGATATTACAGTTACAGCGAATGATGAGGCTTTTAAAATCTCTGTTCACGATAACGGCATTGGAATTGATAAAAAATACCACGGAAAAATTTTTGCTAAATTCGTACAATTAGACAGCGCATATACGAAAAAAGAAAGCTCAACAGGCTTAGGACTTACAATTACAAAAGAGCTTGTGGAGCTTCATGAAGGCAAAATTTCTTTGATGAGTGAGGTAAATAACGGCTCAACATTTATTGTTGAGATTCCGTTTTAGCAAGATCGCCGTTAAAATACCCGACAATAAATTTAAAGGTTCTTAAAGCCGTATCAATACTCATTGTTTTCGGATTATTCCCGCGTTTTTCTTTTACTGTTATTGTATTGTTATTCAAATCCACATCCTCTACGACATACACATGCCAGGTTCTGCCGTCAAGCATTTTTATACCTGTTCCCATTACAAAGCTATGGTCTTTTTCTTTATCCATACGCTCAAAAAGCGCCATTACCTGATCTCTATATCCTTCCAAATCTACATTAAAATCTGTTTCACCGATAACATGAGGCTCTTTTCCCGTAAGAATTTTCATAAAATGAGAAGGTATATTGTTTTCAAATCTGTATGCTTTAAAATTATCCGTCACTCTGCAAATCCACGGCTTTGATTTGTATTTCTTTTCATACTCGGCAACCGATATGTCCATACTTCTGATAATTTCATTAGACTGTTGTTTATAGAGTTTTTCATATCCGTCAACGACTGCATTTGTCGGGATTGTATATTTTTCTTTTTCCACGTTGTTTTTGTACAGATAACAATTAATCAATTTTGGATTATTGTCATCATATTCAATCTGCTCTTTTAGAATTTTTCTGCCGTTAGGTGTGTGTGAAAGAGTTTCCAGCGTTGTCATAAGATAACAGTCGCTAAAATATTGTTTAGCATGCTCAAAACCGTCAATATCCTTATCTGAAATTGACGCCTTAAACACAGGATAAGCAGTATTAATACAACCCAGCATATATATATTAAATAAAAAAAATGTTCATTATTGATAAATTATTGCAAAAATGTTACAATTGTTACAAAGAGGGAAAATAAGCATGAAAGTAATATTAGGCTCAGACCACGGTGGATTTAGCCTGAAAACGATAATAGCAGCTCATCTTGAACAGCAGGGAATAGCAGTGGAAGATGTAGGATGCTATAGTGAGGATTCGTGTGATTATCCTGTTATTGCAAAAGAAGTCGCTAAAAAGGTTCTTTTAGAGGCAGGAAGAGGAATACTTGTTTGCGGAACCGGTATCGGGATGTCTATTGCTGCTAATAAATTTAAAGGTATAAGAGCCTCATTATGCAGCGATACTTATTCTGCAAGAATGACAAGAAAACATAATAATTCAAATGTTCTCTGCCTTGGAGAAAGGGTCATCGGTCCGGGGTTGGCACTGGATATAGTAGATGAATGGCTCGTTACCGATTTTGAAGGCGGTAGACACGAAAGAAGAGTAAATATGCTGGAGCTGGAAGAATGAGTGAAGATATAACTTCTTACAAATTTGCCTGTATAGCGGCAAGATTTTTAGAAGAAAAAATTGCAAAAGATATTTCTATATTAAATATTAGTAATGTATCCTCATTTGCTGATTATTTTGTAATATGCTCAGCCCAGACTAATACACAGGTAAAATCACTTACTGAAAATCTTACAGATAAAGTGAAACAGACTTTTGGCAGGCTGCCGATTGGAAAAGAAAATGACGCTAAAAACCGCTGGAATCTTATAGATTACGGTGATGTGGTCATACATATTCTTCATCAGGAAGAAAGAGCTGCCTACGCCATAGAAAAATTCTGGAATCACGCTTTCAGCATTCCGCAGGAAAAATGGATGGAAGAATCAAAAGAATACTCAGAATACGAAAATATTGAGAGATAAGAAATGGATAAAAAAGAATTAAATAAAGCTATTGAAAAAACCGTATTAAAAATGGCACTGGAGCCTAAAAATACTGATCATTACCATGAACTTGCAAAATACTATGCAATGGATAACCAGTATGAGAAAGTCATTTCTGTATATGAAAGTTTACTTGAAATTGACCCGAAGGATTTGCAGACACTTTTGAATCTCGGAAGCATCTGGTTTTATTCAAAAGACTATAAAAAAGCTTTGAAATACTTTAATCAGGCAATGCTTGTAAATCCGAGCAATTATCTTGTATACTACAATCTCGGTAATACATATGCGGAATTAAAAAATTTCCCGAAAGCATTACATTTTTATAACCGGACGCTGGATTTTAATTCACAGGATCCGGAGATATATAACGCGATTGCGCTTTTGTATCATGACTTTGAAGATTATGTAGAGGCAAGAGCTTATTATGAAAAAGCACTCTCGCTTGACCCGGAAAACCTTACTGCACTTGTTGATTTAGGCAATGTCTGCTTTAAGTTGTTTGATTACAATAAGGCGCTTGAGTATTATTATAAAGTATTTGCGCTTGCTCCGGATAACAAAACGGTCGCTTTATGCATTGCAAACACTCTTGCCGTAAACAAAGATAAAAAGAAATGCTACGATTATTTTGAAAAGGCAATTGCACTGCCGGGAGATAATTATAAAGCTTATATCTGCTATGCTATAGCAAAATCTGACTTTAAAGATTATGAAGATGCTGTAGAATTATACAAAAAGGCTATTGAAATTAATCCTAAAGAAGCGAATGCTTATATTTTGGCAGGTAATTTATATTCAAACCTGAAAAAATATAAAGAAGCCGAATCAGAATACAAAGAGGCTTTAAAGATTAACAAACTTGATCCGAGTATTTATGTACTTATTGCAAATGTATATTACATGAATAATGAAGTAGAACGTTCTATATATTCATACAGAGCTGCAGTTAATATGCGCCCGGAAAACGATGAATATAAGCTTGTATTTATACAGGTTCTGGACGACTTTATTGATGAATACAGAAAGGATGATATCGTTGCAGCCATCTAGACAAATAT
>CALUVI010000052.1 GCA_944324185.1 Candidatus Gastranaerophilales bacterium
CTCTGGCTCAATAACTGAATGGCGTTGTTGAATGCTGCGTAATCTTTGTCATAATCACCTGTCGCCTGAATTCCGATTTGTGCCATAATTCCTGCCCAAGGTATAACCTTTTCATTATTCTGATTCTTAATCTGTTCCTGAACCTGCGCAGAATACTCTTCATACATTGCTTTGTTCAGTTTTTTCAAGTCATCAGTAGAACCGGTAGGGGTAATGTCAAAATCGTCAAAGGCTCTCTCCAAAGCAGCCGAATTAACCGGGACTCTGCCCAGATAAGAGTAAATGTTTTTACTTGTGTAAGTATATACTCCGTTGACCGTGAAGTTAGACATGATACACACCTCTTATATGATATATAATGTATATCGGCATTTTTTCTAAAAACTTTAGGGTTTTTCAAAAAATCGTTACAAAAGTTTACATTATAGGGCTAAATCCCAGTAATAACAAGAAAATTATTTTTTATCTCAATCGATTATTATATTAAGAAATGTAACAAAGATAGCAAAGTTTGAAATTCGCTTAAGCTTATAAACTTTATATATATGTAAGACAAATCAAATAAAAGTAAGAGAGTAAAGATAATCGGCAAGTTAAAATATTAAAGCTTTGACCGTTAATTCCGGTTTAAACTTTATAAATATTAACAACCGGCTTAAGTAAAAATGCTCCGGCAGAACTTTGCAGACGGGCTTAAGTAACAGCGCTCTTATTATCAAAACTAAAGATGAGGTGAGAGAAGTATGGCACTATTACAATCATACGATATTAATGCTATGGCTACAAATATTTCAAGAGAATTTTATATTCAGGAAAACCAAACAGAAGATAAGTCTTATGTATTGATGGATGAAATGAGACTTTTTGCAATGGATATGAAATCAAGAGTAACGTTTATATCACGTGCCAAACGGCAATAAGATACAGACGACGGTTACTCAAAAGAAAATTTCTTATTTATACCAAACCATCTACTTAACTAATTTAATTCCCCAATCTACAGTGCCTGATTTCAAAGAAATTAGGCTTTTCTTTTTTACGGGAAGTTTTTATCATCCTTCCTTCCAGCTTGAACCGCAATTTATATCAACTTCAAGCGGAACCTGCAGCGGCTGGTTAAGTTCCATACATCTGAGCGCAAGTTCTTTTACTTCTTCAAGCTCTGTTTTCGGAACCTCAAACACAAGTTCATCGTGAACCTGCATAATCATTCTGGTTTTCAAATTCCTTGATTCAAGTTCCCGCTCCACATCAATCATTGCCATTTTTATCAAATCCGCTGCAGTTCCTTGAAGCGGCTGGTTTATAGCAGCTCTCTGAGCAAACTCTCTTATCTGGAAATTTGAACTCTGAAGTTCGGATGCGAGATATCTTTTACGCCCGAAAATCGTCTCAACATACCCGTGTTTGTTTACAAAATCAACTTCATAATTCATATAATCTTTTACGCCCGGATACGTTTCAAAATACTTGTCTATAAATTCCTGCGCCTCAGCTGGTGTTATGCCTAGATTTTTCGCAAGCCCGTACTTTGACTGACCGTAAACTATACCAAAATTTACAGCTTTTGCCCGTCGGCGCATTTCTTTTGTTACTTCACTAATTCCGACTCCAAAAACCTTTGAAGCTGTCATTGTATGAATATCCTCACCCGACGTAAAAGCGTGTATCAAATGCTTGTCGCCGGAAACATGCGCCAGAAGCCTCAATTCGATTTGCGAATAGTCAGCAGAGAGAATCAGTGAATTTTCTTTGTCCATAGCACAAAATGCAGAGCGGATTTTGTTGCCTTCTTCAGTTCTTATCGGAATATTCTGCAAATTAGGATTAGAGGAAGATAAACGTCCCGTTACCGTTAGCGCCTGATTATAAGTCGTGTGTATTCTGCCGTCGCGTTTGCTGATAAGTGTCGGCAAAACATCCGTATAAGTCGATTTTAATTTAGAAAACTTTCTGTGCTGCAGGATATAATCACAAATCTCATATTCCTGCGCAAGCTCTTCCAGAACTTCTGCACTCGTTGAACGTGATTTTTTCTTCTTTGTTTTTAATCCCAGTTTATCAAAAAGAACTTCCGCAACCTGCTTAGGTGAATTTATATTAAATGCCCCGCCTGCAAGCTGGTATATCAAATCTTCAAGTTCCGCAAGCTTTTCTGTCATATAGGAAGAAAGTTCTTTTAAATAATCGACATCAATTGCAACCCCGGTGTGTTCCATTTTTGCAAGAACTTTTGTCAAAGGGATTTCAATATCATTAACAAGCTTCTGTTCTTTTTCATCAAGATGCTTTTGCCAGTAATCGTATAATCTGTAAATTGTATACGCTTCATCGCAATATCGTTTTACGCCTTCATCTTCATCCGCCATTATATGTTTTAAAAAATCCAGCGCCTGTGCTTCCAGAATATGTTTCCTGTTCGGATCCTTTACATAACTTGCCAGAAGCACATCATACTCTAATCCGGAAGGAGAAAATCCGTTATTCAAAAGCAGGTGATAATCAGATTTTGCATCATAACCCACTTTTTTAATTTCAGGATTTTCAACTATTTCTCTTAACTGCTGAATAAATTCCTGAGAAAAATAGTAATTATTTCCGTTTGAGACAGAACAGCCTGTTATAATTTCATTATTTGAATACCATTTTATTGCAATTCTTTTAGAATTCTTTATCTCTTCAACAATATTTGAAACATTATTTGAATCTACTGTTTTGTACTCAAAAGTTTTATCTTCAACAGTCTCTTTTATTGCCTGAGAGAATAAATTTTGCTGAACATTCTCCCCCGTACCTGCCGCAAACAAATTTAAATTAACCGCTTCCGGCTGAGTATCTGAATTAAAGGAGGACAAAATTTTATCAATATTTTTAATAAACGTATAAAACTGCATTTTCCTTAAAAAAGCTGATACATTCTCCATTTTAGGAAGCGTAACAGAAGCTTTATCAATATCAAAATCTATATCCACATCCCTTATAATAGTGGCAAGGTCTTTTGAAAGAATAGCAATTTCTTTTCCGTCGCAAATTTTTTGTTTTACAGCCTTTTCCGGAATATTTTCGCAATCTGCAAGAACTTCCTCCAGATGCGGATATCTGTTCAAAAGCTTCTGCGCTGTCTTTTCTCCTATACCCTTAATTCCCGGAATATTATCGGAAGTATCCCCTCTTAAGCCTTTATAGTCAGTAATCTGGTTTGGATAAACTCCTAATTTTTCATAAACCTTATTCCAGTCATATTCAACAAGTTCGCCCTTTGAAGGAATCAATACTTTTACCGTTCCCTCTGTATCAATAAGCTGGAAACTGTCCTGATCACCGGTCAGAATAAGGGTCTTATGTCCTTTTTCGGAAGCAAGTTTTGAAATTGTCCCAATTATATCATCAGCTTCAAATCCTTCTTTTGTGATAATCGGAATATCAAAAGCATTAAGCCCGTCACAAATTACACCAATCTGGCTTCTTAACGTGTCCGGCATTGCTTCCCTGTTTGCTTTATATTCTTCAAACTTTTCGGTTCTAAAGGTTCTTCTGCCGACATCAAAAGCAACGGCTATAAAATCCGGATGAATTTTTGAAAGCAAATCAAATACAGCTTTAAAAAAACCATAAACTGCCCAGGTAGGCTGATTTTCGGAATTCTTCATGCCGGTTCTTTCCAGCGCAAAAAATTGTCTGTAAGCTAATGCGTGACCATCTATTAATATCAGTGTTTTTGACATATAATACTCCCATCTGTTAAATATCATTATATCATAATGAAAGGCGGTTTGTATGCAGGTTAATAGAAATTCTGAAATCCTGACAGAAATGATAGAACATTATAAAAAGCTTAAAGAGGTTGACTCAATTGGCTTAGGCGGCTCATCAACCGCGCAGACTGCAGACAATAAATCCGATTATGACATTTATATTTACGGAAAGTCAGAACCTCCGGTTGAAGAAAGGCGCAAAATTGCAGAAAAATTTGCCGACAAACCGGAAATTGATAACCATTATTTTGAAACAGGCGATACTTTCAGACTCCGAGAAACCGGAAAGCCAATTGATATTATGTACAGACACCCTGATTTTATAGAGAATAATATAAAATGGGTTTGGGAAGGACATAACGCATCTTTAGGGTACACAACCTGCTTTATTGATAATATTAATAAAACAGAAATTTTATATGACAAAAACGGCTGGTTAAAAGGTGTGAAAGAAAGGGTTAATACTCCATATCCGGAAAAATTGGCAGAAAACATTATCAAAAAGAATTTTGCGTACCTTAAAGATGCAATGTTTTCTTACCGTGACCAGATAGCATCAGCCGTTGAGCGCCTTGATTTTGTAAGCATAAACCACAGATGTGCAGCATTCCTTGCAAGTTATTTTGATACAATTTTTGCAAAAAACCGTATTCTGAATCCGGGAGAGAAGAAACTTATACCATTTGCACTAAAAAACTGCAAGATTTTACCTGAGAATTTTGAACAGGATGTAAAAACGCTTGCTGTCGGAGAGATTGAAAAGCGTTTGCCTGCAGCAGACAGAATGGTTGAGAATTTGAGGAAAATATTGTAGACAGTAATCAAGTGATCAGATGTTCAAGAAAAATAAATAGAATTGCCATTTTGTAGAGATTTGCACAAAATTATTATAAAATCATCAAATTTACAAACTCTATTTGAACAATGTAGGTTGGGTTTACTAACCCAACAATAACTTTTTAGATTGCTTCGGGCTGTCTTAATTGTTCCCTCGCAAAGACGTTTTCCTGACGCTCTGGGGTAAATGTGTTCTGAGCCAAGGTCTACGTGCGGGGGTAAATACACCTCCCGGCTTGTAGTTTTACTTTGAGGTTGACCGGTAGTTTTAATACCAGCTTGATATATTTACTTTTGTCAACCGACCAATTATCTACGTGCGTAGCACAAAAAAAAGAGCCGTTTTGTGGCTCTTGGAATTAAGAATAGCTGGAAGTATGAAAAAGATTTAATAATTATATTAAACCAGGGTTTTTATAAAAAAACTATCAGCAAGGTGGGGAATATTTTTTGTAAAAAGTACACTTAATCATGCCTGGGTTAAGGAATGTTAAGCAAAACTGTTGCAAATAAAGCATGCTCGTGCTACGATTAACTTGTCGGACTACTAAAAGACGCTTTTCAATGAGCAAGAATTAATTTAGCAAGCGACGAGCAGAATGGATCCCGTGCGGAAAAGGATAAAGTACGGCAGCGTTAAAATAGTGAAGCATAGCTGTATAAAAAAGATACACAGCGCGCGAACTTAAATCCAAAACCGTGGGAGTCCGCAAGAGAAAAGGAAAAAAGATGAACACAGATCCTATAGCAGATATGCTAACAAGAATCAGAAACGCTAATGTTGTTTCACATCCGTCTGTTGAAATGCCTTCTTCAAAGTTAAAAGTAGCTTTAGCTAAGCTTTTAAAATCAGAAGGGTTTATCAACGGCTATTCTGAAAGAGCAGAAGGTCACTTCAAATACTTAACAATTGAATTGAAGTATGACGAAGCAAACAAACCGGTTATTACAAACTTAAAAAGAGTTTCAAAACCTGGTTTGAGAAGTTATTGCAAAGCTAAACACTTACCGCAGGTACTCGGCGGCATGGGTATTGCAATCGTTTCTACCAGCAAAGGTTTATTGACTGACCGTAAAGCCAGAAAAGAAAACCTCGGCGGGGAAATCCTCTGCTACGTCTGGTAGTGCTACGCACGTAGACCTTTGGTCGGAACACATTTGATAGAGTTACAAGTTAAAATAAATACTACAAGTGTTCCTCAAAGTATTACTATTAGCCGGCAAGTGCGATGGCGAGCGTTAGCGAGACAAGCACGACCACGTGAGGGATTCCGCAATGAATGAAAAATTTGCGTTAGCAAATTGGAATGAATGAAGGAGACCGAACTGCCAATAATCCAAGACGGTGCTACGCACGTAGACCTTGGGTCGGTTGACAGGGGTAAATATAACAAGCAGGTTTTGGAACTACCGGTCAACCTCAAAATAGTAAAAGTAGTCTATTCACGATTCACTTTTCACTATTCACTAGAACAAAGCGGGTTCAATTGGCAGAAAAGCCCGCAAACAAAAAAAGGAGAAATTAATATGTCAAGAATAGGTAAAAAACCAATCGAAATTCCTTCAGGTGTTGAAGTTAAAATTGAAGGAAACGTTATTACAGTTAAAGGTTCTAAAGGTACAGAATCAGTAACTTTCAGAGATGAAGTTAAAGTTTCTGTTGCTGACAATCATATTATTGTAGAACCAAACTCAGATGACAGAAAAACAAACGCGCTTCACGGTTTATTCAGAACTCTGATTGCAAACGCTGTTCACGGTGTTTCAGAAGGGTTTGAAAAGAAACTTGAAATAGTTGGTGTCGGCTACCGTGCTAACATGGAAGGTACTAAGCTTAACATGGCACTCGGTTACTCTCACCCTGTTATCATTGAACCGCCTGCAGGTATTACATTATCTGTTGAAGCTAACACTAAAATCAGCGTTAAAGGTTCAAACAAACAAACCGTTGGTGATGTTGCTGCATTCATAAGAAGCAAACGTCCGCCTGAAGTTTACAAAGGAAAAGGCGTTAAGTATGAAGGCGAACACATCAGACGTAAAGCTGGTAAAGCCGGCAAGAAGTAGTGCTACGCACGTAGATAATTGGTCGGTTGACAAAGGTAAATATAACAAGAAACTTTTGAAACTACCGGTCAACCTCAAAGTAAAACTACAAGGGTAAAGTATTTAACCACGCACGTAGATAATTGGTCGGTTGACATAAGTAAACATATCAAGTTGATATTAAAACTACCGGTCAACCTCAAAGTAAAACTACAAGTCGGTGGGTGTATTTACCACCGCACGTAGACCTTTGGTCGGTTGACAGGGGTAAATATAACAAGCAGGTTTTGAAACTACCGGTCAACCTCAAAGTAAATCTACAAGGGTAAAGTTGTAAATAGTCACAGTGTAATATCTATTCACGATTCACTGCTCACTATTCACTAAAACAATGTAGGTTGGGCATACCTGCCCAACAATAACAAAAGCCCAGATGAATTCGTGATTAACCATCAAGAGAATTCGGGTAAATAAAAGAAAGGTTAAAAAAATGATTAAACAGGAAATTAGAAAACCAAAAGTACAAAAAAGACATCAGGCTATCAGGGTTAAAATTTCAGGAACTTCTGAATTCCCTAGACTAGCTGTTTACAGAAGCACAAAACACATTTATGCTCAGTTAATTGATGATGAAAAACATGTAACAATTTGCTCAGCTTCATCAGTTGACAAAGACCTTAAAGAAAAATTGGCTCACGGCGGTAACATCGAAGCTGCAAAAGTTGTCGGTGAAGCTATTGCTAAGAAAGCTAAAAAAGCAGGCATTGAATGTGTTGTATTCGACAGAGGCGGCTTCCTCTATCACGGTAGAGTTGCTGCTTTGGCAGACGCTGCAAGAGAAGCAGGCTTGATGTTCTAGAAACGGGTAAATTCTCAGAGAGGAAACTCTCCTGATTATTATCCGTAAAACTATAAAATAAAAGAAAAACGGAAATGGTTTTAAATAATCATTTCCGTTTTTTATAAACAATTAACATTTATTTACATTTATCCAGCTAATTAACAAAATCCCTCTTTTTTTGCTAAAATATTTATCGAGGGCTTATGTTATGAATAATAAAAAATTTTTTATATCTATTTTTGCAGCAATTACAGCTATTTCCATGCTTCAGACTGAAGCTAAGATGACTAAAGAAGCGCATGCACTTTACCAGCAGGCTTGTAATTATGAATACAGAAGTGATTACAACTCTGCAATAAGCACCATTCAAAAAGCGCTTGTTATAAACGGCGACGATGCCATGCTTTATACAAAAATTGCAGGGCTTTATTCTGATATAGGACGATATCAAGATGCTCTCGGGGCTTACAAAAAGGCTATCAAACTCCGCCCTAATGATGCATTCATTTACATAAGCATCGGAAACATTCTCCAAACAATGGGTGATTATGAAAACGCATATAATTCCTATATGCAAGCCCAGCAGATTTATCCGGAATACAAATACAATTACCTGAATCTTGCGAATGTTGAATATTTCAGGAAAAATTACAAAAATGCAATTGAATATTATAACACATTTTTGAGTGCTTATCCTGACCATCAGGAAGCGAGCGAAAATCTTGCAAACGTTTATTATGCCAACAATCAGCCGGACAAAGCCTGCGACACTTTTGCGGATGTTTACAAAAAATATCCGACAGCATTTAAGGATTATGCAAACTACGGAATGGCTCTGTATGATACAAAACAATTTCAGGCAGCATCCGAGATGTTAGAAAAAGCTCTTGAAAACAGACCGGATGATGAAGCTTTGCTTGCAAAATTAGCACTTTCTTACCAGAATATGGAAGAAAATGACAAAGCTCTTACTGCATTCCAAAAACTCTTTGAAAAGAACCCGAAACTCGTTGCTTTGAAGTTTGACTATGCAAACCTTTTGGGCAATATGGATAAAAACGAAGAGGCTATTGAACAGTACAAAGAGTATTTGACGGCTTATCCGGACGACGCCGACGCATACAGAAATCTCGGACTTGTTTACAAAAAAATGGATAACAATGATTTAGCCCTTTTTAACTTTGAAAAATCCTATTCTAAAGATTCCTCTAATGTAGAGACAAAAAAAGAACTGGCGCTTTGTTATCATAAAAAACTTGATTACACAAACGCTCTTAAATATTATGATTTAGCCCTCAAGTCTGAACCTGATAATTATGAATTACTGGCAAATAAGGCGCTTACGCTTCACGCAATGGATAATTATGTAGCTGCAATAGAAATTTATAAAACACTTCTTGAAAAACAGTCTAATGACAGACTTATTCAAAATCTTTCCGCGGCTTCAATAGCTTACGGTTATGATTTGTTGGACAAACAGGATTACGGACAGGCTATTTTGTATTTTGAGGACGCAATTGAGCTGAGCCCGAATGAAGCGTCTGCTTATTTTGGATTTGCTGAAGCTAATAACAAAATGGGCTGCACTGATATCGCGCTTTCAAGCTATGAAAAAGCTGTATCGTTAGCACCCGGTAATACAGAATACAATAATGCATTAAAAGATTTCAAAAACAATCATAAATTGGCAGCAGAAACTCTACCGGCAGAAGAATCTGCAGTACAAACAGCACCTGTTGAAATAAAAGCCCCGGAAGTTAAAACAACAGGTGAAGCTCCTATTACAAAAGCTGAGACTGCAGCACCGGCTTCCGGAGCAGTAGCTGCTGCCGAAGCGGCGAAAGACACGGTTGAAAAACTGCCGCAGGTTAATGAGCAGCCAGCCACTTATGACAGTTTAATAGCACTTGGAGATGAAGCTTATAAAAAACAACAGTACAACGAAGCAATAGATTATTATACAAAAGCAGTTGTTTTTAAACCGCAGGATAAAGTTACAATGCTAAAAATAGCTAATACATATAAGCTTTTAGGCAATAACACAAAAGCTATAAGCTTCTATGATAAGCTACTGTTAATCGACCCTAAAAATACAGATGCGTATTTTAACAAAGGACTTGTGCTCGCTAATCAGAAAAATTATGACGATTGCATAAAATGTTTTGAAAAAGTTATTGAACTCTCTCCGGATTACCCTTATGCATATTATTCACTGGGGCTTGCCTATGAACAGAAAGATGATTCGCAAAAAGCTCTGGAATATTATTATTTATACACCGGACTGGAAAAAGATGAAAAAATGCTCAATGTAGTTAATCAAAAAATTAAATCTCTTGAACAATAGGAGAGAAAATTATTGAGACTTTTTAAAATCACAAAATTTCTGATTCTGTTATTGTGTTTTGCATTTTTCCTGTCTGCCTGTACATACAAAAGAGGAATAATTTTATTTAATATTGAGCCGATTACAAGAGAAAATGCACTTCAGAACCAGAAAGTTTTTGCAGAAGGTCAGAGAGTATATTACCTTTTTATAGCACCGGAAAAGATGGACAATGAATTTATCCGGATTCAGGTTTTCAAGATGACAGAAGATGCACCCTGGGGAGATAATCAGGTTGTCAGAACAAAAGACTACAGGCTCATGCTTGATGAGAGGTATTACCACACAAACTACTTTACCCTTTATGAAAAAGGCAGATACGTGATGCAGGTATTTTCACATGACGATTTTCAACATCCTCTGGCTCTTTGTGATTTTTATGTGAAATAATATTAGCTGGTTGTCGGATAGACACATCTCAAAAAATATTATACAAATAGTGTAGTTGATGCATCTAATAAAACAATTTACTAAAAAAGAATGGAGCTTTAAAATGAATCGTCTTACAGAGAGAGAAATTGAAGTTATGAATCTTGTTACATCCGGATATGATAATCAGGAAATAGCAAAGAAACTTCGAATCTCAAGAAATGCAACAGAGGCTTGTGTATCGAATATTTATAGAAAATTAGACGAAAAGAATAAGAATTCGCAAAAAAATAAAACCTAGATATATAATATTCCTGCATAAAAAAAGAGAAACCAATGTTTCTCTTTTTTTATTTATTAAAGTTTTATTAATCAATACCCAAGCCCATCCCGCTTGAAAGATATATTAAACTGATAGGAACACTCCTGCTTAGACTTTAACCCCTTTATCAGAAAGTGTCCGTGTCTGCATCCCTCACAATATTCTAATAAATATCGTTTTACTTTGAGGAACACCTGTAGCATTTATTTCAACTCTTAGTTTCGCCTAATGTGTTCCGACCGAAGGTCTACGTGCGGGGGTAAATACACCTTCCGACTTGTAGTTTTACTTTGAGGTTGACCGGTAGTTTCAAAACCTGTTTGTTATATTTACCCCTGTCAACCGACCCAAGGTCTACGTGCGTAGCACACCTACCAGCTTGCTTTGGTAACACCAGGTAAGAGCCCCTGATGAGCCATTTTTCTTAAACAAATTCTGCAAAGACCGAAGTCTCTGTGGAAACCGTGAGGTCTGCCGCAGATGCTGCATCTGTTGTGTAATCTTACTGACGGGTATTTGCCCTTTGCAGCTAATGCTTCACGTCTTAGTTCTTTGTTTATCATCGCTTTTTTAGCCATGATTTTCTCCTTTATTACAAATTTAATCTTCTAATTACATCCTAACACAATCGGGATAATGAAATCCATCTGTGTTTTTATTACTACTTAGCCATACCTTTGAACGGCATACCAAGCAATCTCAACAATTCTCTAGCCTCATCATCAGTATGAGCAGTTGTGATAACAGATACGTTCATACCTTTTACCAGATCAACTTCTTCATAAGTGATTTCAGGGAAAAGAGATTGTTCCTTCAAGCCGAGGGTATAGTTACCTCTGCCGTCAAAACTCTTAGCAGAAATACCTCTAAAGTCACGAATACGAGGAAGTACAACGCAGATTAACTTTTGAAGAAAATCATACATTCTCTCACCGCGTAAAGTAACCATAGCACCAACCGGCATGCCTTCTCTTAATTTATAAGAAGCGATTGATTTTTTAGCTTTGGTAACAACTGCACGCTGCCCTGCAATCTTAGTTAATTGAGCCTGAATGGCATCAGCAATTTTTGAGTTGTGAGAAGCTTCACCAACACCCATATTCAAAACAATCTTATGAAGTCTAGGAATCATCATGTCATTTTTATAACCGAATTTTTCCTTGAGCGCTGCTTTAACTTCTTCATTATATTTTGTTCTTAAGCTTTTAGTTCTAGTCATTTTTCTTATCCTTCTTTTTATACGGTAGGGGAAACATAGTCTGAAACTACTTACCCCGCGTAATTTCTAAGCTATTACTATACGTCTAATTGTTCGCCACATTTTTTGCATACACGGACTTTCTTACCGTCAACTACTGCATGCTTAATTCTGGTAGGCTTTTCGCAGCTCGGGCATACAATCATCACGTTAGAAG
>CALUVI010000053.1 GCA_944324185.1 Candidatus Gastranaerophilales bacterium
TTACGTTCAGAAGGCTTGTTAACACGTGATGCAAGAGTTAAAGAACGTAAAAAATACGGTAGAAAAAGAGCTCGTAAGAGATTCCAATTCTCAAAGAGATAATTTTTCTAAAAAATATTATAATAAAAAATGCGGTAAATATTTACCGCATTTTTTATTTATTTTCTCTATATTACACAACCGCTTTTACAGTAAGCTCTTTGATTATTTCTAAAAGTTTATTAACCATAAGCTCCTCATATTTTTGTGCATTTTCTTTGCTATCTGCTTCAAAGCGCAGAGTAAATACCGGCTCTGTATTACTTTGTCTTATTAGAGCAAAACCCTTTTCAAATACAATTCTCATACCGTCAATTGTTATTATGTCTTTGATAGGTGTTCCGAAGAAATCCGGATTTTCGGCAATAAGCTTCTGAAATTCTTCCAAAACAGGAGCTTTGAAAGAATTCGGGCAGGCTAAACGCACTTCGTGGGAAGAATACATTGATTCAAACGGTTTAAGCAGGTCTGTTATTTTAAAATCTGGATTTTGTCTTTTTTTATTTGCAACAATTTCAATAATCCTGCATCCTGCATAAATTGCGTCATCAAAACCAAAATAGCGGTCTTTAAAGAAAGTATGTCCGCTCATTTCTCCTGCAAGCACAGCACCGGTTTCTTTCATTTTTGATTTTATATAGCCGTGACCGGTTTTGCACATAACTGCTACACCGCCTGTTGCATTAATCGTATCATAAAGAACCTGAGAACACTTAACTTCCGATACAATAACAGGTTTGATACCTTTTTCGTTATATTCTTTTATTACTTCTTCAGCGTAAATAAGAAGCAGCTTATCACCTGTCATCGAGTTTCCGTCAGAATCTATAACGCCGATTCTGTCGCTGTCGCCGTCAAAAGCTATACCTAAATCAGCTTTATTAGCAACAACGGCTTTTTTTATGTCATTCAAAGTTTTTTCATCACTAGGGTTCGGGTGGTGATGCGGGAATCTTCCGTCAGGCATTGAATAAAGCTCAACAACTTCACACCCCAGAGCTCTGTACAATCTCGGTGCAACAACTCCGCCTGTAGCGTTTGCGCTGTCTACAACAACTTTAATTCCTTCTCCGATTCTGCCGAAGCGTTTCTGCATATCTTCAATGTAATCAGGAATAAGGTCATACTCATTTAAGATTCCAAAAGGAACCGGAGGAATTGCAAGCTTATATTCTTCCATTGTCAAATCTCTTACAACCTTAATTTGCTCTTCATTCAAAGATTGTTTTGCATAAGTCATCTTTAAACCGTTGTACTGGCTTGGATTATGGCTTGCCGTAATAATCATTGCGCCTGTTACAGGTTTATATTTAGTAATATATGGAGGAAGCCCTGCAACTTCCGAATAATATCCCAATGGTGTCGGGGCAAGCCCCATATCAACAACATTAGCGCCGCAGGAGCGAATACCTTCTATCAGAGATTTTGAAAGCGAAGGCGAATGCAGTCTTGCATCCCTGCAAACGCTTATCCAAATATCCGAAGGGAGCTGTTTTGTTTCTTTTACAAGGAATTGGACAAAGCCTCTTCCTGTATAATAAAACAATTCTTCTGTTATATCGTCTCCGTAAATTCCTCTTATATCATTCTTTCCAAATGCTGATTCTTTTAGCATATTCACTCCTCACTATTTACTATAGTATAATAATACCATGGATAAATCAAAAAGCGGATTATTATTTGTACTGCCGGCGCTCGCCGGAACATTTATTTTTATAATTATTCCTATATTCTGCTCATTTTTATTGAGTTTCACAAACTGGGATTTATTGAATGAAATAACATTTGCGGGTTTTGACAATTACAAAGCAGTCCTTTCAGAGCCGGAATTTTTGCAAATTCTTATTAATACCTTTGTTTATGCGATTTCAACCACATTCTTTGCGGTAATTATTCCTCTTTTTATAGCTTCTGCCCTTAATACAAAAATCAGAGGAAGCGAGGTTTATAAAACGATTTATTTTCTTCCTTTTATAACACCTGCTGTAGTAATTGCAATTGTCTGGTCGTGGATATTTGACCCGAATATCGGTCTTATAAACACACTTTTTAAAACTCACCTTACCTGGCTTTTTGACACCCGTCTTGCAATGCCGGTTTTGATTTTTGTATCAGTCTGGAAACTTGTCGGATACAATGTTGTATTATTTCTTACCGGATTTTCCACGATTAATCAAAATGTTTATGAAGCTGCAAAAATTGACGGAGCGGGGGTAAATGAAATTTTTTGGAATATTACTGTACCTCTCCTGAAGCCGACTATTTATTTTGTAACTCTTGTGACAGCAATTTCTTCTTTCCAGATATTTGATTTAATCTATGTTATGACCTCCGGAGGACCTGACAATTCTACAAATGTTGTAGTCTATGCCATATATAAATATGCGTTTGAATACTTTGATATCGGAAAATCCTGTGCTTTAGCTTATATTTTATTTATAATTATATTCATTCTTGCAGCTCTGCAAAAATGCTGCAAGAAAAAGGAGTGAAAAGACTAAATAGATTTTTCGGGAGAATACGAAATTGTATCTACTACAAAAATCGAAGAATTTAATCTTCCAGATAAACTTACCCCTTACCCCGTTGCTCAAAAGCTTCTACTGCCTGCGCTGCTTCCTCTTCCGTATATTTATACTTAGAAAGGCTTATCATAATCCGACCGCCGGATTCTTCAAAAAGTTTTTTCTTAATCTTATAAGGATAAGTTTCATTACCTTGCAAATTTCCGTTATGAATTTCTCTTATAATGTCATCAATGTACATTTGCATATATTGCGGAATTTTGGGATGCCTTTTTATATATTCTGGAAGCGGCATATTTTCTCTGTATCTGTTTCCGCTGGCGGAAGTCAGAAGAAAATTGCCGATTGTATTCAAACCGCCTGCAGAAGCCGGTGTTACATGTTCTATAGAACCTGTTGACGCTATAAAAATACGTCTTATAATTTCAGTCTGGCTGCGTTTGGAATACTTTACAACGAAGGCATTTCTGCTGCTTTCAGATGTCGGGAGAAAAAGCGCCTTATTTTTTATGTCATTAAAAATCTCTCGTTCATTCTCGTTGGGAATAATTTCTTCTAAAGAAGTCAAAAAAGTTTTACGCTTGAATGTGTCGTGAGTAGAGCTGCTTAGAATAATCTGTCTGCATCTTGTTGTTTTGGATCTGATTTTTAAAGCCGATTGCGGGGATAGTTTTCTGGTCAACCTGTCAACATCATCCAGAACCTCCATTTCTTCAAGCTTTAATCTCGTCAGACAGTTCGTCTTAATCATCTTTAAGCAATTCTGGAGATTATCATCGGGATTGATAAGAGCAAAATCCTTAAAGATTGCAAACATAGCTTTTTCTACCGGCAGCATATTTTCCTGATAATTAGATAGAAGAGTTACCCCGTCTTGTGCGGTTACGCATTTTGCAAGATTTTTTTCAAAGCCTTTAATTGTATCTGTAGGAATAATCTTTATACCTCTGTACGGACAGGTAATCCCTTTGAGTCTTCTTAAGGGTTTTCCGGCAGAAGTTTTGCCCTCATAAGGGATGTCATAATAGTATTTCAAATAGTTTTGCGGGGTAATGTGTTTGAGTTTCTTTTTGGACATAAAAAAGTCCTCGACTTCCGGTTTCTATTCTCATGATATCAGATGTTATATCCGCCCGCAACCGTAAGAACATAAAATATAGCAGAACATCGACGGCGTTCCCTCCCCGGTGGGGAGGGCAAGGGTGGGGCGGACAGTTTTCAGCCCCTCTCCCGCATCTGTAGCTTTCGCATGGTTCAAGCACATCTGCTCCCTCTCCCCAAAGGGGAGAGGGAAATACGTTAATAGAACGTCAACGCGTGTTCCCTCTCCAACGGGGAGGGTTAGGGTGGGGGTGAACAGAAAAACTCAAGAACGACAACGCGCGTTCCCTCGCCCTTTTGGGGAGAGGGTTAGGGAGAGGGGCTGGGGTTATTGACCCCCACCCGCCTTTGTAGCTCACTAACGTTCGCACAACTGTGACCTCCCCAATAGGAGAGGCTTATGCGGTTATTTGGTATAACAAGAAGTGAACGACAGCGCGCATTCCCTCTCCAACGGGGAGGGTTAGGGTGGGGGTTATCGTATGGTATAATAAAAATTATGAATAATAACATTAATCTGGCAAGAAAATTGCGAAAAAATTCTACACCACAGGAAAAAATTCTGTGGCAGATATTTAGAAATCATAAATTTTACGGATATGAGATTCGCAGACAATCTCCTATAGGTAAATATATTGTAGATTTTGTTTGCAAAGAAAAAAAGATTATAATAGAAATTGATGGCGGTCAGCATAACACACAAAAGAATATACTTTTAGATGAAGAAAGAACTCAATATTTAATGTCTAAAGGCTATAAAGTTATAAGATTTTGGAATAATGAAGTTACCGGCAATATAGATGGGGTTTACAAAAAATTACAGCAAGAATTTGGAATTTGTGATTAACCCCCACCCTACCCCTCCCCGTTGGAGAGGGAATGCGCGCTGACGCTCTTGAGTTTTTCTTTTCACCCCCACCCTAACCCTCCCCGCTGGAGAGGGAACGTGCGCTGACGTTCTACGGTTTTATTTTCTCTCTGTTATTAATTCTTTTGTATCAAAATAATTAAGCTTCATTGCATTTTTAACTTCATAAAGAGTCTTAGCCGCAACGTCTCTTGCTTTTTCCGTTCCGTCTTTCAAAATTTCATAAACCGATTCTATATCTTTTTCGTATTCTTTTCTTCTCTCTCTTATCGGTTCTAATTCTTCATTAACAATACTGTTCAGGAACCTTTTAACCTTAACATCCCCGAGCCCGCCTCTTTGATAATGCTCTTTGACTTCATCTAAGGACTTATATTCATTCCAGTATTTTTCAAAATGTTCAGGCTTACAGAAAGCGTCAAGGTAAGTGAATACCGTATTCCCTTCAATATGCCCCGGGTCGGTGACTTTAAGGTGAGTCGGATCTGTGTACATACTCATAATTTTCTTTTGTACTTCTTCGGCGCTGTCTGAGAGGTAAATACAATTGCCTAAAGATTTGCTCATCTTTGCCTTGCCGTCTATTCCAGGAAGTCTCATACAAACCTGATTATCAGGCAAAAGCGCTTTAGGTTCAATAAGAACTTCATCATATATGTGGTTAAATCTTCTTACGATTTCACGGGTCTGCTCTATCATAGGAAGCTGATCTTCGCCAACCGGCACGGTGTCAGCTTTAAATGCAGTAATATCAGCCGCCTGACTTATCGGATAACATAGAAAACCGACAGGAATACTTGTTTTAAAATCCCTCATCTGAATTTCCGCTTTAACAGTAGGGTTTAACTGTAATCTTGCTAAAGTTACAAGATTCATATAATAAAAAGTCAATTCAGTAAGTTCAACTATTTGTGATTGGATAAAAATAGTTGAAACCTTTGGATCTAAGCCTACTGAGAGATAATCCAGAGCGACTTCCATAATATTTTGCCTGACTTTTTCCGGATTGTCAAAATTATCCGTTAAAGCCTGAGCATCAGCTATCATAATAAATATGTTTTTATAATCACCTGAATTTTGCAATTCCGCTCTGCGCTTCAAAGACCCGACATAATGCCCCAAATGCAGTCTTCCGGTTGGTCTGTCGCCTGTTAAAATAGTTTTTTCCATTGTATTATCTCTCCAATCTCTTTTTATAATAATACAAAAACTATTTACTTTTTACAAAATCTTTTCAATTTATCCCAGAGAGCATGAAAAATAGTTTTGTACCTTGCACATTCCGGATCAAGAAGATAGAGTTCTCCGGTTTTTGACAGACCGATTTGAAAACAATCACAATCATAAAGATCGTACGGTTTAAAACCGGCTTTTCTTATCATATCTTTTACTTCCAGAACAAATTCCTCGCTTAAACTATGCTGATATAGCTTTTCTTCAATATAATAAAAAATCTTTCCGGCTTTTCCTTTTTTGTATACCGGAACATCAAAGCACTGATGCGGTCTGTTCATAGGAAAATGATTCCACTGGGATAGTTTTAATACATTTCCGTCCGCGGTTTCAAACGCAATTGCAGAAGCGCCCCTTCCTATGTATTTTGTAATTTTCATCTTAGAAAGTTCTTTATTTTTATCCACTTCTTTTACAAAAACATCAAAATCAAAATTTCTAACAGGCTCAAAGCCTTCTAATTTTTCTGATATTTTCCGGTCTTTGATTGCACCGGACAAAGTTACGGGGTGGTTATATATTTTGCCTGTATCTATATCTATCATACTTTTATTTATAAAACCTGTAAATCAAAAATTTGCGCTTTGTATTTTTTTTAAACATATATACCCCGCCTGTGTAATCGACAGGATTAATTCAGATATTAGCATAAAGTTATATGAAACATACAAAAAAAATAATTGTTACTATTTTATTAATAACTTTACCTGCCTGTGCTGATGATATTCAGATTGCGAGTTTTGATGACCTTATCAACTCTTCTCCGGTTAGCGGCGACATTTTAACATTTACCAATGACCTGGATTCAAATTCGTCAATCGGCGCTCACTTTGAAAATCTAAATATAACATTTGAAGGAAATGATTATTTTTTAGACGGCAACAGTCGTTTCAGCGGATTTGTATTTAATCAGCAGACTGAGTTTAACCGGGTAGGGGTCAGGAATTGCCGCGGTCAAACTTTTAACCGTTCAAGCTTTGCCGGAGCAGTTTATAATAACGGCGGTGACATTAAAATTCAGGAAGCTGCTTTCACTGAAAATTTTGTAGATTCAAATAATTTAAACTTCGGAGTAGGCGGGGCTGTTTATAACCTTAACGGCGGAAATGTTAATATAGAAACGGCTTTGTTTGACGGAAACTACGCCAACGGAGCCGCCTCGTACGGGGGAGCCGTGGCAAACGGATATAACCAGACAACTGATACTATGACTATTAATAACTCCATTTTTCGCAATAACTATGCTGAAGGGAGTGTTGTTCCATACGGTGGGGCTGTTTTTAACAACGGAACAATAAATATATCGAACAGTACATTTGATAATAATTTTGTTCAAGGCGAAGAAAGCATGATATCCTACGGCGGCGCTTTATATAATATCGGAGAAATGAGTCTTGATAACTGTAATATTACCGGCAATCACGGGGATGGAGGAAATGATACCGTAACGCGCGGCGGCGCTGTTTATAATAACAAAAACCTTACTATTAATAATTCTACTTTGAGCGGGAATTATGTTAACGCAAGCTACTATGGAGACGGAGGAGCTGTATTTAATGACACGGGAGGTGTTACAACAATTAAAAATTCATTACTTGAAAACAACCGCGTAACTTCTTCTTCCGGACTTGCTGACGGCGGCGCAGCCGCAAACTCCGGTACTTTAATTATTGAAAATTCAACTTTCCGAAATAATTCCGATACGGACGGAGCAAATGACATCCATAATTATTCCGGCGGCATTATAGAATTCTCCGGAGACGGAATAACAAATATTTTGAGCGGGATTGACGGAAGCGGAACGATTAATAAAACCGGAAGCGGTATTTTGAACCTCGGCGGAGTCAACAACAATTATACCGGAGATTTAAATCTGCAAGCCGGAACTATTAATTTGTTAAAGGACAGCACGTATTTTAATGCTCAAAATACTTCTTTTTACAACAATACAAATTTCAATATGCTTAATAGTGAAATTAATAATATAAATTTTGGAAATCTTGCGCTTTCAGGGAAATCCAACATTTTTGCAGATGTTAATTTTAATACAAACACAATGGACAGAATTAATGCTTCTTCTGTTTCCGGAAGCGGAGATATTTATGTAGCCGGATTAGGTCTTGAAGGGACTCCTAAAGGGAATTTTATTTCCATCCCTTTTGCCGATTCCGTTTTGAGAGATTATGTAAGCTACACTCCTTCTCAAATCCAGACTCCTATATATGATTATAATTCTTCTTACAATTCGTCTAACGGGAATTTTGAATTCTCAAGAGGCGGATTTAATTCTTCCGTATATGTTCCGGCGGTTGCTGCACAGCTTGCGGGATATTTGACAGAGATTGAAACCTACAAAAATGTTTTTTCTAACCTTGATATGGTAACGATTACACCGCCTGACAGACGGGAGAGCCTGCAATTCAGGAATAAAATTGCAAGTGCAGGCGGGAATTTTGCCTACTCTCCTCTTTTCATGCCGGAACAAAACAGAGGAGTGTGGTTTAAGCCTTATACAATGTTTGAAAAAGTTCAGTTAAGAGGCGGACAGAATGTTTCAAATGTTGCTTACGGAAGTTTGTTCGGGGTTGAAAGCGGGCTTAACGAACTAAAAAGAGGATGGTATTCTCTATACGGCGGATATGCTTCTTATAACGGTTCTCATCAGGCATTTAGCGGAAACAGTATTTACAATAACGGAGGACTTGCAGGCGCTTACGGTGTATTTTATAAAGGTGGCTTCTTTTCAGCATGGACAGCAAACGCCGGAGCAAACTCGGCAGAAGCTTCTACAAGATTCGGCAGGGATAATTTTGCAATGCTAAATGCCGGAATTGCCGAGAAAACAGGGTATAATTTTGAAACTTTCAGACGGAGACTTATAATTCAGCCGAGTTTAATGATGTCTTACACTTTCGTTAACACATTCAATTATACAACATCTGCCGGAGTAGCTATGGATGCGGATCCGCTTCACGCTATTCATATAGAACCGCAAATTAAACTTATCGGTAATTTTAAAAACTATCTCCAGCCTTATTTGAGTGTTTCAATGGTTTGGAATATTTTAGACGATACAAAATTCAAAGCCAGTGATGTTTATATTCCGGATCTTTCAGTAAAACCTTATGTCCAGTATGGTGTGGGAGTCCAAAAACGCTGGGGTGACAGAATAACCGGATTTTTTGAAACAATGATTCGCAACGGAGGCAGAAACGGTGTAGCGCTACAGTTTGGTATACGATTTAGTATTTAAAAATTGTAACTTATTATTGCATTTATGCCCCAATTTTTACCGGAATTATCTTTTATATCCTGTAGATTATACCGCTGTCCTTCTATCGAAAGTGAAGTGTTTTTGCCGATTTTCTGCGTAAATCCTGCAAAAATTCCGGCACTGTTTGTCCACTTGTCGTTTCTGTAGTCGTATTTACCTGAATAATGAGGATTTGCATAAAAACTCAGATTTTTATTTATAGGAACTTCAACACTCAAAGGAGAATATCTGATTTGAGTCGCTGTACTGTTCACGCCAATTGTGTTTCTGACTCGTAAATTCTGGTTTAAAATCCCGTTTTCGCCATAATTCATTTTCCCTTTTAAATCAATTATCAGCATTGCATCATTATTAAAATCAGTACCTGCACCAATAAAAGCCCCTGCATATCCGCGCTTTGACGCTGCACCTTCCTCAAGACCGCCTATTGTTAAGTTGCTCCCGTCAAGGTTCTGATATGTGCTTAAAGATGCTGAACTCTTTAATGTTACCGGATATGGCATAAATCCTCCTAAAATTCCCTTAATTATATAAAGTAATTTCAAATACAAAAATTGACTCTTCCGGAGAATGGATTGGGTTAGTTGTTCAGATGACAAGTACAGCATTATTGTGAATGGGGCAATTCATAAAATGCTATCGTAAAGAGACATGTCTTTTGGCTTTGTAACAAATCTTTACTTAAATAGTAAAAAAATTTTTTCATTTGTTAAAATAATCACTATAGGAGGTTATTATATGCTTGGAATAAATCTTTCAACTGCAAAAAATGTAAGCTCAATAAGATCTATTGAACGGGAAATTGAAATGACAAGAGCAAGATATCAAAAATATCTTGAGACGACTTCCGATAATTATATGGCTCAACGCAGTAATGTCAAGATAAAAGACCCTCATACAATGGCAGGGGATGCATATAAAGAAATAAGAAATTTCATTGATCCTATAAACAAGCTGGCTAAAAAATATAATAAAGAAGTAGTTTTTGAAGATGCACGTGTTTTAACCCGTGATGATGAATTTGTATCTCCGGTAGTTGAAAATTCTCTAATGACAAAAGTTCTGGTTTCAGCAAGAGAAAAAAACTCTAATACAATAGAAGATTCTGTTTTTGCAAAAGTTAAAAATGGGAAATTAATAGATAAATTTGAACAACCGGAAATTCCTTTTATGAAAAAAATATCTCAAGCATTAGGGGAATTACTTACCGGTAAAAAAGATACCAATTTTGATGCTCAATTAGGTGTTAAATAATTCTTAAATTTGTAGTGCAGAGGTATTTTCTAATCCCGGTGAGGGGTTAGTCGACAGATATTTCTTTTGATTGTAATGAAAATTTAAATGGCGGACTTGGGTTAGTCGGTTGGGCATACCTGCCCAAAAATAGAATAGGACTTTAATCGGACTTCAGAATGCTTTTGATTTTTGAAGCTTTTAGCCTATTTTTGTGATTTTATGTCCTGATAAAGTTCCTTATTTGTTGGCAACAAAAAATAGCTCAAAGGGTTTACAATATAAAGTTAACAAGAAATTTATATGAAAAGTTCACTCTAAATTATGATAAAGGAGAATTTAAAGAGTATGGTTATGAATTTGCTTGGTAGATTAGAAGTAATTACGCAAGAATTATTATAACATTATTTGCGGGGTAATATTGATATATAGATTACTTTTTTCGTTAAAGAATTTTATTTTTTCTTGTCATCAACTTCATCAGAATATGGCGGTGTAGTGGCTTGGGCATAAACCAGAGCATATGTAAGAAATCCCCCAAAAAAGGCAAACGCAGCTCCAAGAAGCGTTACCAGATTTCTTTTTTTTGTTCTTTCTGTTTTTCCGCCATTCTCAATTGTTGTTGTTCAATATATTGCGAAATATAAGAATCTCGGTCTAACTGTGGCGCAGTAGGTTTAGCTTGAATATTCCCAGCAATTGAAGCCAATCCTAACACACCGACCATTGTTGCTCGCCTTAACATTGGTTTTACATTTGAAAAGCTTGAAATTTTATTAATCGCCATACAAACTCCTTAATAAAACTTAATTGTTCCATTATTATATCATAAATATTATATTGCACTACTTATTATTAATTGCAGTTTTTAGTTGTAGGTTGGGTGAAACCCAACAAATATAAGGATGTAGCATCCTACTTACTAATTGCAGGAACTACGAGCGGATTTTGCGTAGGCTGAAGTGAGCATGAGCGAACGAAACGCCGAAGTATCGTGGAGCAAAGTGAATGAGAGTTTTGCAAAAGCAAAACGTAATGAAAGGCTGCGAAGCGTGAAGCAATAATCCGATGAAGTTTGCTGATTGGAACGACGAGGCTTGTCTTGGATTTGCTCCACGCTCACAGAGTTTCGCCTTAAAGCCTAACGGCTTAGTCGGCTCAATCTGTTCGCTATCCGGACTAACGCACTATCGTTCGTGTCGTCCGTCCGCAAATCCGCTGAACTCGCAATTTGCGCTTCTTGTCACTTGTAAAAGAACACATGGTTTGATTATTTGTTCCACATGGTTTGATTTTTTTCGGCAAGTTATGTAAAAGTAGCAAAT
>CALUVI010000054.1 GCA_944324185.1 Candidatus Gastranaerophilales bacterium
ACTTTCTAAAAGGACTAGAGGTTTCCCTCAGTAATAAATATTTAACTATAAAGGAAAATAAAAGTAAAGTTTTAAGAATACAGAGATTAAATTATTTATGATAAGTTTCGTTTTTAAGAATCTTAAAAGCTCTGTAAATTTGTTCGACAAGTATTAATCTTGCAAACTGATGCAGAAAAGTCATTTTTGACATACTTAGCTTTAAGTTGGCTCTTTGTGAAACTATACGAGAAATTCCGCAGGAGGAACCAATTACAAATACAAGCTCACTTACGCCGGAATTTGATATCTCACTTATTTTTGAAGCAAATTCTTCCGACGATAATTGTTTCCCGTTAATTTCAAGTGTTATTACAAAAGAATCTGTTTTTATATGAGAAAGAATTTTTTCACCTTCCTGTAAAAGCGCTTTTTCCGTTAAATTTTCGTCTTTAATTTCAACCGGCTGGAGTTCAACAATTTCAACGGAAGCATAAGGCGTGAGACGCTTAAGAAACTCACCAATTCCATCTTTTAAAAATTTTTCTTTAATTTTTCCTAATGCGATTATTTTTATTTTCATTTTCATTTTCAGGTTAATGCCGGCTTAGTTAAGCCTGCATTAACTACTCACTCTTTGCCATATAAACACTCGTTGACGGAAATGCAAATTCAATACCCGCTTCGCGGTATCTGTGTATAATTTCTCTTATAACCCGGCTTTTTTCGATTACATAATCACCCCAGCCTGCCTGATTTGTATAGCAGACGAGCCTTATAACAATTGAACTTGCAGACAAATTATCAATAAAAGCAAGTGCGCCATCCAGAATTGTCTCATCTTTAGAAGCTATATCAAGAAGAATCCGGCAGGCTTCGTCGAGTTTTTCATTAGATGTTCCATACTCCACATCAATGCTTAAATCAATTCTTCTTCTGTCTGTTTGCGAAACATTTGTAATTTCTTCATTTGCAAGCAGGTTGTTTGGAACATTTATGGCAAATCCTTCCAGACTTCTTACTGTTGTAGAGCGGAGGTTAATGTTTTCAACAGTTCCTTCATAGCCGTTAAACTTTATGTATTCTCCAATCTTATAAACCCTGTCCGCAAGAAGTCCGAAAGACCCGAAAATGTTTCCGATAGCTTCTTTAGCAGCAAAACCGACAGCCAAACCTGTAATTCCGAAACCTGCAATAAGAGACGCAACATTATATCCAAAACTCTGCAAAAATCCCGCAAGAAGTATAAATATAATTACAGCTTTTATAATTCTGTTTAATACAGGCATTAAATTTAACAGCGGAGAATCAGAATTTCTCATTCTTAAGCGGTTTACAATGTTTCTTCCAAAAACATCTGTAAGTTTACAGAATCCCCAGATTAAAATTACATTAACTATAACACCTATAATAAACTTGGCGTGAGTTTCCGCGAACTTTATAACAGCTCCTGCAACTGCATTAATCATAAATTATCCTCTTCTTTTTCTTAATACTTCCAGCTCCTCCTGAAACGGAGAAATTGATGTCAACTTTTTCATTATATCAGGCATTTTTTCAATTACAAAATCAATATCACTTTCTTTTGTAAATCTTGAAAGACTGAATCTTATTGAACCGTGTAAAGCAGTAAACGGTACTCCCATTGCCCTCAATACATGGCTCGGCTCCAGCGAACCAGATGTACAAGCGCTTCCGGAGCTTGCGCAAATACCAAGGTCAGAGAGGTGAAGAAGTATTAATTCTCCTTCGACATACTCAAATCCGATATTTGAAGTATTCGGGACTCTGTTTTTCACACCCGTATTTAATCTCGCGTTAAACACGTTCTTCAAAATCCCTTCTTCAAGCTTATCTCTAAGTCTTGTAACTTCTTTTAATTCATAGTCTAAAGCTTCTTGAGCAAGCTCGGCGGCTTTACCAATAGCGGCTATATACGGAACATTTTCCGTACCCGCTCTCATACCTCTTTCCTGATGCCCGCCGTTTATGAGCGGAGTGAATCTCACATCAGGCTTAACGTACAAAGCGCCTATTCCTTTAGGGGCGTGAAACTTATGACCGGATATTCCCAGCAAATCTATTTTTGTTTCCTTAACATTTATAGGAATTTTTCCCGCTGCCTGTACGGCATCCACAAAAAACCTCGTATCCGGAGAGTTTGATTTAATATATTCCGCAATTTCTTCTACAGGATAAATTACACCTGTTTCGTTATTGGCATACATTACAGACACAAGCGCAGTATCTTTTCTTAGTTTTGACTTAAGCTCTTCTACATCCAGTTCGCCTTGAGAATTTACTCCAATGTAGTCAACCTCGTATCCGTTTTTTTCAAACTCTTTATACGTATTCAAAACGGCAGGATGCTCTACTTTTGTCGTTATAATATGGCGTTTTTCTCTGTTACAATTCAAAACACCCTTGATAGCAGTATTTGCTGATTCCGAACCGCAGGAGGTAAAATAAATGTCCTTCTCGTTTGCTGCCCCCAGAAAGTCTCTGACTTTAACCCTTGCCTCTCTTATTGCAGCAGCCGGCTTCTTTGCAAAATCGTACATGCTTGAAGGGTTTGCATAATCCTCCTTTAAATACGGAAGCATCTCTTCTAAAACTCTTTCATCTATCTTTGTAGTTGCATTATTGTCCAAATAAATCATAATAAATGTCCTTTGTCGTGAATATTGATTTATAATTAAATTTTAAAGCAAAAATTTTATAATTGCTATTTTTTATATTAAAGTTAATGTCAGGAAAAACCCGACAAAAATTATTTAATTCAATTATCGAATATGTTTAAGATTACTTCGGGTTAAATGGCTATCCCCTCGCAATGACGCGAGACTTGTAGAAATGTAGATCAGGTTTTACCCGACAATAACTCTTGTGGAGCAAGCTCCGCAAAAATTATTGCCGGACCTTAGTAGGTGTAGGGTGGGAAAAGCGTCAGCTTTTCCACCGAGATAGAAAAGTTATTGTCAGGCATTGCCTGTCCGGCATTTCCTTATATTATCTTCTTCTTGCAGGTCTGTGATTTCTTGCCTTTTCCTTATTAAACTCTACACAGGTATAACGAAAAACATCTGCGTATGTTCATTTTTATATTGCGGGTTCGGCATGGATTATTATGGAAACGTTGTCCATTATTGATTTGATTTCATTTTCAATCTGGTCGCAAATTGCATGGCAGCATTGGAGTTTCATATCGGGATTAAACAAAAGTGTCATTTCAATTTCTTTATATTGACCTGATTTTCTGCCTTTAATATTTTTGTATCCTTTAATAACATTATTTTTCTTTATGATTTCTTCTATTTTTTGAATATCTCCGGCAGGAATTGAGCCATCAAGAAGGTTATTAAGAGTTTCTTTTGAGATAGAAAAACCTGCTTTTAAAATAATAAGAGCGACTATTATTGCGATAATCGGGTCAAGTGCAGTAATTCCGGTAATTTTAATTAAAACTAATCCGATAAGAACCCCGAGAGCTGAATATATATCGGTGCTCAGGTGCTGCGCATCCGCATAAAGCGAGACTGAATCGGACTTTCGGGCGACATAAAAAAGGTATCTGCTTACGAGAAAATTTGCTAATACCGCAAATGCCATGACAAAAATACCTATTGTCGGTTCTGATTTTATGTGGTATCCGAAAATTAGTTTTGTTGAAGCTTCATAAATAATATAAAGTCCGGCAAAAATAATCAGCCCGCCTTCAATAAATCCTGACATATCTTCATATTTTCCGTGTCCGAAAGGGTGTTCCTTATCAGCAGGTTCAGAAGAGCGGGTTACGGCAAAAAAGGTCAGAACGGATGCCAGAAAATCCGAAAGCGAATGAATGGCTTCGGATATTATACTGATACTTCCGGAGAGGATTCCTGCAATCACTTTCAGGAGAATTACAATTGCATTAGAGGATATAGAAAGTCCTGCCGCAAACTTTTTTTCTGACTCAAGTTTCATTATGCAACCCCGTTATTGAGCAAATCGTGAATGTGGATAACCCCAACAGGCTTGTTGTTTTCTACAACAAAGAGGTTTGTAATCTTTTTATCGTGCATGATTTTTAAAGCTTCCGCTGTCATTGCGTTTGGTGAAATCGTCTTAGGATTTCTTGTCATCAAATCAACAGCTTTTTCTTCAAGTATTTTAGATGACAGACATCTTCTCAAGTCACCGTCTGTCAGGATTCCGGTTAAATCTCCCGTTTGAGAGTTAATAAATCCCACGCAGCCTAAGCGTTTTGAAGTCATTTCTAAAAGTACAGCCTGCATGTTGGAATTTTCATCCAGCAGAGGCATTTCCTGTCCTGTATGCATAAGGTCTGATACACGCTTAAGAATAGCACCGAGTTTTCCGCCCGGGTGTCTGTCGTTGAAGTCCTCTTTTGAGAAGCCTTTTCTTTCCAGCATTCCTATTGTAAGTATGTCTCCGAGTACAAGCGTTGCAGTTGTTGAACTTGTCGGGGCTAAGCCCAGAGGACAGGCTTCGCCGTTATTCGGAAGAACAAGAACAACATCTCCTGCTTTAGCAAGCGAGCTTTCAGGATTCTTGGTTATTGCAATAAGGATTATCCCAAAACGCTTGCAATAATTTAAAATATCTATTAACTCTCTTGATTCACCGCTGTTTGAAATTGCAATTACAACATCGTCCTCGGTAATCATACCCAGATCACCGTGGCTTGCCTCTGCCGGATGTACAAAAAACGAAGGCGTTCCGGTTGAAGCAAGAGAAGCTGCAATTTTTTTACCGATATGACCTGATTTTCCCATGCCGGTAATTATTATTCTGCCTTTAGAATTTTGCATAAAATCAAGAGCCTGCGTAAGGCTGTCTGCATCAAGCGAATGTTTTAATTCTTCAATCGCTTTGATTTCAGAATCAATCGTTCTTATGGCAGAAAGTCTGTCGGATTCTTTTTGAGATTGTTGGATTGTTGCAGACATTTTATACTCCTTTTTTTAGTGATTAGTGATTAGTGAATGGTGAATAGAGTTTTAATTTTGTTCCCCTCGCCCCTTGTGGGCGAGGGAAGAATTTCTTTGTGAGCGTTTAGCGAACTTAGAAATTCGGGTGAGGGGTTATCCTCCGATTATAGTGAATAGAGACATTAACTCTTATATTCATTTTACTACAAAAATTATTTGCTTTAAAATAATAATTATGAAATCATTAGCTGAGTATAAAGAAGAAATCCACTCCTGCTCTAAATGCGGGATTTGCCAGTCCGTTTGTCCGATTTATAAAATTACCGGAAACGACTGCACAGTATCGCGCGGGCAGTTTATTATGCTGAAAGGACTTATAAAAGGCGATTTAAAAATGTCAAGGACAATAAACCGCTATCTGGATTTGTGCCTCAAATGCGGCGCATGTTCAAAATTCTGCCCGAGCGGAATTGATGTTGTTGATATTATAGCTTCGGCTAAGGCTGAATATTTTGCCGGAAGCAGGCGGGAAAAATTTATATCATTTATCCAGAAATTTTTTATTTTTGGTTTAGGTCTAAAACTCTTAAGTCTATTTAAGCGTAAATATAAAAGCAAAACATTTACCCGGAAAGTAATTTATTTTGGCGGCTGTAGTGGGAAAATCAAAGGCAGTAAATCTGTTATAAAAATCCTTAATTCCTGCGGGGTAGAGGTTATAACCCCTGATTTTCAATGCTGCGGAATACCTTTTTATGTACGAGGGGACAAGAATTCTTACGAAAATTACAAAAAAAGTTTTGAAGATATTATAAAAAGATACGATATTAAAGATATCGTAACAACCTGCGCAAGCTGCGAAAAAACGCTTAAAGGCTACAAGATTGATGGTTTAAATATCAGAAATATTTTTGAATACATAAGGGAAAATGATTTAAAACCAAAGCTTAAGAAAAAATTCAGGGTGACTTTCCATAAGCCTTGCAATATTGAGAATTATGACGATATTGAATGGATTTTGAATAATACGGAAAACCTTGAATATGTCGAGATGGATAATTATGACAAATGCTGCGGTCTAAACGGAATTTCTAAAATAACAGAGTACAAAATTATGTCTCAAGTATTCAAAAGTAAACATAGGGATATTGTAAAATCCGGCGCTAAAATAGTTTTAACCTCCTGCCTCGGCTGCGAAGCAGCACTGGACTTGTATTCTTTTGGCAGATACAAAGTTATGGATTTTGCGGAGTTTCTCGGGAAAAATTCTATTTACTAAAAAAATCTTTTATAATCCCGACAATTCTTTTTGAAGCGTTGCCGTCTCCGTAAGGGTTTTGGGCTTTGAGTCTTGTTAAATCTTTAGAAGAAGAAAGTATCTTTTCACTTTCTTCAACTATTTTTTTGTAATCCGCTCCTACAAGCCTTGATACTCCGGCTTCAATACCTTCTTTTCGTTCTGTTTCATATCTCATAACAAGCGTAGGACAGGCAAAAGATGGCGCTTCTTCCTGAATTCCGCCGGAGTCTGTAAGTATAAGTTTTGCATGTTTCATCAAATATACAAGATACGGATAATCAAGCGGAGTTAATAAATGGATGTTGTCGAAATGTCCTAATCTTTCGTGTATTTTGTTTTTTACGTTAGGGTTCGGGTGAACCGGAATTACAAATGTGTGGTCAGAATATTTTTCAGCAAGATGAGAAATAGCTTCTATAATTCTGTCTATTCTTTCTCCGTGGTTTTCTCTTCTATGCGCTGTAATCAATACCAGCTTATCATCAATCGGAATCCCGTTTTCCGCATAAAATTTTCTCGACTGTTCAATAACTTCATCCGAAAGACAGAAAAGGGCGTCAATAACAGTGTTTCCTACAACGTGAATTTTATCTGAATCAATATTTTCTTTTAACAGAGCTTCTCTGTTCACTCCCGTAGGCGCAAAATGGAGCGCTGCAACCCTTGAAGTCATTTGGCGCATAACCTCTTCCGGAAACGGTTCATAAATATCATATGACCTTAATCCGGCTTCTACATGAAAAACCGGAATTTTGTGATAAAAAGCTGTCAAAGCGCCGCAAAGTACAGTCATTGTATCACCCTGAACAATTGCTGCATCAATTTTATTTTCTGAAAAAACTTTGTCTAAACTTGTTAAAATTCGAGCCTGAACAGATGATAATGACTGATTTTCTCTCATGCAGTCAAGATTAACATCAGCCTTTAATCCGAAGTAGGCAAGGGTTTGATTAGAAAGCTCTTTTTGCTGCTCTGTATTACATATAATAACATTATAATCCTGCGGATATTTTTTCATCTCAAGAATAACAGGCGCAAGCTTTATAATTTCCGGACGTGTTCCAAATATAAAAATAATATTTTTCATAATAAATATTATATAATAATAGACTATTTTTGCAATTTTTGATATTATTAAAGAGTGATATTATAATTTCACGCAAGGAGAGAAGTATGCGTCAGAAACCAAAAGAACAGGACAGGATGGAGCGCCGTCATAATTTTCTTCCGGTAGAAGAAAATTTTACACCTGAACAGGTGAAAGAGGAAGCTTCAAGATGTTTGAGCTGTAAAAATCCGAGATGTGTAAAAGGATGCCCGGTTAACATTGATATTCCCGGATTTATTAAGGCTTTAAAAGAAGATAATCCGGATGAAGCAGGAGAAATTATAAGAAACACAAGTATGCTTCCTTCTGTATGCGGACGTGTTTGTCCTCAGGAAAGGCAGTGCGAGGGACAGTGTGTTCTCGGAATCAAAGGAGAAGCTGTTGCAATTGGTGCTCTGGAAAGATATGTCGGCGATAACACTTCTGCAAAACCTGTTGAAATAGTTCCTTCCGGAAAAAAAGTTGCAATTGTGGGTTCAGGATGTGCAGGTATTACCGCTGCTTCCGATTTAAGAAAAGCCGGTCATGATGTAACAATTTTTGAAGCTCTTCATGAATACGGCGGAGTTTTAAGATACGGAATCCCGCCTTTCAGACTTCCGAGAACGGTTCTTGACAGAGAAATCAATAACCTTAAAGAAATGGGCGTTAAGTTTGAAAAAAATGTTATAGTAGGCAAGTCCATTACGCTCAAGCAACTTAAAGAAGACGGATATGATGCAATATTTATCTGCTCAGGCGCCGGACTTCCCAAGATGATGAATATACCGGGTGAAAATCTGAACGGAGTTTATTCCGCAAACGAATTTTTAACAAGAGTAAATTTGATGCACGCAAATGAAAAAGATTCTGCAACTCCTTTAAGAGTCGGAAAATCAGTTGCGGTAATCGGCGGCGGCAATGTAGCTATGGATGCAGCAAGAACCGCTGTCAGAGTAGGTTTTGAAAAGGTTTATATTGTTTATAGAAGAACAGAGGCTGAACTTCCTGCCCGTCTGGAAGAAATTCGTCACGCTAAAGAAGAGGGCGTGATGTTTCATTTTCTCCATGCACCGGTTGAAATTTACAACAAAGACGGCTATGTAGATGGTATGAAGTTTGAAATAATGGAGCTTGGCGAACCTGATGAGTCAGGAAGACGCAGACCTGTAGGAACAGGACGTTATACTGATTTGGATGTGGATTCTGTAATCGTAGCGCTGGGTACGGGTCCTAACCCGATTATTCAAAAATCCGCACACACTGACGGTTTGGATTTTGAAGTTGATTCAAAAGGATATTTTACCGTTGATCCTGAGACAAGAGAAACTTCTATCCCGACTGTTTATGCCGGCGGTGATGTTGCTCCTGTCGGAGCTTCAAATGCAATAAACGCAATGGGGGCAGGTAAAAAAGCAGCTAAAGCGATAAATGAATATTTAGCAAAATAAGTTAAAAAAAGTTTACAAGACTTTTGTTTTATGATATAGTTTTTATGTAAAAGAGTGCTAAAAGGGAAATGTAATATTCCTGGTTGCTTGGATAAAGTTTCCCGATGGAGCAAAAAAATGAGGGCTTTTTAATGCTTATAGAAAAATATTTGGAAGTTGTAGTAAAACAGAGAGGATCAGACTTACACATTTCTGCCGGTCTGCCTCCTGTTGTTCGTATAGACGGTAACCTCCAGAGAATGGATGTTCCTGCTCTTAAACCCGAAGAAGTCGAATTGCTTTTATTCCCGATGCTGAATAAAGAACAAAGACGTAAGCTTGAACAAGACTGGGAATTAGACTTTTCATACGGCATTCAGGGACTTAGCCGTTTCAGGGTTAATATTTATAAAGACAGAGGAAATTATGCGGCTGCATTCCGTGTAATTGCTTCAAAAGTTCCGTCTTTTAAAGAATTAGGCTTATCAGATACAGTAAGAAAGATTTCTGAAAAACCGCGCGGATTGGTTCTGGTAACAGGTCCTACCGGTTCAGGTAAATCAACTACACTTGCTGCAATGATTAACTATATTAACGAAACACGTTCAGAACACATTTTGACGATTGAAGACCCTATCGAATTTATTCACCCGTCAAAACGTTCTATTATTCACCAGAGAGAATTAGGTCAGGATACAAGAAGTTTTGCTAACGCTCTTAAATCAGCACTTCGTGAAGACCCTGATATCATTCTGGTTGGTGAGATGCGTGACTTGGATACAATTCGTTTGGCATTGACTGCTGCAGAAACAGGTCACTTAGTATTTGGTACCCTGCACACCTCTTCTGCTTCACAAACAATTGACCGTATTATTGACGTATTTCCGGAAGGTCAGCAGCAGCAGGTTCGTGTACAGCTTTCTAACTCATTAGTTGCTGTATTCTCTCAAACCTTGCTTCCGCTTCTTCAGGCAGACGGTACAAAGAGCGGTCGAGTCATGGCTCAGGAAGTCATGCTTGTTATCCCTGCTATTGCTAACCTGATTCGTGAAGCAAAAGCAGCTCAAATATATTCAACAATGCAAACTAACTCAGGGTTCGGTATGCAGACTCTTGAGATGTCTCTCAGAGATTTGTATATGAGAAAGAAAATTACTCTTGAGGATGCTCTGGCTCGTTCAAGCAGACCGGAGGAATTCAAGAGAGGTTTGCAGAACTCATAAAAAAGTTAAACACAAGAAAAGACGGGTTTATCTCGTCTTTTTTTATTGCTAAAATATTGATTTTTACAAGTGTTTATACTACATTTATTATTGTACAGAGAAAAGCTTTTTAAAAAGGAGGAAGCATTCTATGGAAACATACGGAATAGAAAAATTTGGTATTATAGGACCAAAAGCAGTTTATCGTAATTTAACTCCTGCTCAATTAACAGAAGCTGCATTACGCAGAGGTGAAGGCTCATTGAGCAATACCGGCGCACTTGTTGTTACTACAGGTAAATATACCGGACGTTCACCTAAGGACAAATTTATTGTTGATACTGAAACAATTCACAATGAAATTGCTTGGGGTAAAGTTAACCGCCCTATAAGCAGAGAAAAATTTAACTCAATCAAGGGTAAGATTGCATCTTACTTACAAAACCGTGAAATATTTATTTTTGATGGTTTTGCAGGTGCAGACAAAACTTACACCCAAAAATTCAGAGTAATCAACGAACTTGCAAGCCAGAACTTGTTTATTCACCAGTTGTTAATCAGACCGACTGCTGAAGAATTAGCAAACTACGGCGAAGCAGATTACACAATTCTTTGCGCTCCTGGATTCAAATGTGATCCGGAAGTTGACGGTGTAAATTCAGAAGCTTGCATTGCAATCGACTATGAAGCACATGAAATCATTATCTGCGGTTCACAATACGCAGGTGAAATCAAAAAATCTGTATTTGCAACTATGAACTATGTAATGACTAAGAAGAATGTTCTTCCTATGCACTGCTCGGCAAATATGGATCCTGTAACTCACGAAACCGCTGTATTCTTCGGTCTTTCAGGAACAGGTAAAACAACTTTATCAGCAGATCCTAACCGTAAGTTAATCGGTGATGACGAACACGGCTGGTCTCCTGACGGTGTATTTAACTTTGAAGGCGGATGCTACGCAAAATGTATCAACCTTTCTGCTGAACATGAACCGGAAATTTATAATGCAATTAAGTTTGGTTCACTTGTAGAAAACGTTGTTATGGATCCTGAAACAAGAGAATTTGATTTCAATGACGGATCATTGACTGAAAACACACGTGTAGGCTATCCGATTAACTACATTGATAACGCTCAAATTCCAAGTATGGGCGGAATTCCAAAAGTTGTTATCTTCTTAACAGCAGATGCATTCGGTGTATTACCTCCAATTTCAAGATTGGATAAGAATGCTGCAATGTACCACTTTGTAACCGGATTTACTTCTAAATTAGCAGGTACAGAAAGAGGCGTAACTGAACCGCAGCCGACATTCTCAACATTGTTCGGCGAACCGTTTATGCCTATGGATGCTTCAGTTTATGCTAAGATGCTCGGTGAAAAGCTTGAAAAATATGGTACTAAGGTATACTTAGTTAACACAGGATGGGCTGGCGGCTCTGCTTCATCAGGTGCAAAACGTATGAAATTGGCTTACACAAGAGCTATGGTAACTGCTGCATTGAACGGCTCATTTGATAATGTAGAATTCAAACACCATGACGTATTCAATGTAGATTATCCTACATCTTGTCCTGATGTACCTTCTGAAATGCTTGATGC
>CALUVI010000055.1 GCA_944324185.1 Candidatus Gastranaerophilales bacterium
TCATAAGCAAGAACTGTAAGATTCTGAACAAATTCAGAAAGGATTACAAACACCATGTGTCTTATATCCATAGGTACCGCAATTACAGGATTTGTAATCTTCTTAGACTTTGCAAACTTCATTAACTTTGATACAATTCCCTGAATATCAGAAGAATCTATCCTTATTATTGACTCTTCCTCATCCTCCTTAAAGAAAGAATAAACTTTGTCAATAATTTCATCCGAAAATTCTATGACCTTTAATTCACCGTCACTTGCAAGATCCTTAATAATATGTTTTGAAAGAGCAAGCCTTACCTTATCCAGCAAATCCTCTTTTGTAGGCTCGTTTGCATAATCATTAATTTTTTCAAATATGTAGACAATGTTTTTAACAGAAACCTGTTCTCTTATAAGACAGGTCAACAAATATTTCAAATCAGATGCCGTGATAAAATCCGGTATAATATTATCTACAAGAAAAGAGTTATTCTCAATAACTTTTTCAACGTACTTATTTACGTCATTATAATCCATTATGTCTGAAACTTCTCTTACAGCAATATATTCTATTGCTCTACCTATATACTCAACCGCCGTAAACCCTTTTACCCAGAAATCTTTTACTTTTTCGCGCGGCAGCCATACGAGCTTTTTGCCCGTAATATCGTCAGTTACAATTATATCATCTCCGGAGGTTTTATAACCTTTTAAATCATCTTTATAAAAAGCTATGCACTGCGGGAACACGACAGAGCGAAAAACTTCAATATCATGAATTTTAATATTGAATTCATTTTGCATAAGCTCATCACTGTTATGAAAATGTATATGAGGAATCACGTACCCCAGACGTTCCGCCAATTCCTGACGTATTTTTACAGTCTCGGAAAGCAAATTATCATTCGCTTCCATTGATATAACCTCTAAAATTTCTTCAGAAAGGTTTACTACAAATTTTTCTTCCTTAATTGTTGTATACATTGCTTCCGGAGAAATCTCGTTCACAAGCTGCTGCTTTAGAATATCAAGCTGCTTAAGTTCATCCGACATCTGGTTATTCAACTGTTTTTTCTTATCAGGAGACAAATTCTCACTCTCAAGCTGAGATTTAATTTTCTTAATTCTCTCCTTCTGGTTGGAAATCTTCAGTTGGATTTCCTTGCAGGAAGCATAAGGACTTGAAGGAGCTGCAAGCATCTTCTCCATTCTGTATTTGAAGCTTGTAATATTTACAATATCGTCTAAGTCATCGGAAGCTTCTTCCTGTTTTTCACGCATAAAAATACAATTAAAATCATAAGACGACTCTGTCTCAACTTCATGCATCGTATACAAATCCCAGCCTTCTTCGGACATTTCATTCAAGAGATTCTCCAATGCCTGAGTATCGTCTGTAGGAACTGATTTTATTACATATTGCATTCTTTTGTTAAACATCATCTTCCTCTTCTTTTGAACTTATAATCTTGTATATTAAATTATTAATAGGAGGTTTACTTTCATTAATCGAAAATGCATCATCACAAAATCTTTGTGCAGCCTTTGTTGACTCTTCACTGTTAGAATAAATAGTATAAAGCGCCTCGCCTTTATTTACATATTCTCCGCTTTTTTTATTTAAATAAATTCCGACACTTAAATCTATAGGCTTTGTACTGTTTTCTCTGGCAGCCCCCAATTCTTTGAGAGCTAATGCTATATTATGCGCATTAATATTCTGAACATATCCGTTTTTCTTAGATTCACACTCAACTTTATAAGTCGGAAGCGCAAACTTATCATAATTATCAAGAACTTCTGCAGCTCCCCCCTGAGCAATTATAAGCTCCCTGAATTTTTCAAGAGCCTTACCGGAATTTACAAGACTTTTAAGATACAATTCAGCTTCTTTTCCCGTATCAAACAAATCCATCTGCAAAAGAATTGTAACAGCTATAGCATAAGTTAAATCAGCAAGATCTCCTTTTGTAATCTCACCCTTCAAAAACTTTATGGCTTCAATGACTTCAAGAGAATTTCCAATTGCACGTCCTAACGGTTCTTCCATAGAAGTAACAATTGCAGTTATTGATTTTTTTAGGATTTTACCGGCCTCGACCATCAATTTTGAAAGATTTACAGCATCCTCCGGAGTATCCATAAAGGCACCCGAGCCGTATTTTACATCAATAATTATATTAGAAGCGCCTGAAGCAAGCTTCTTGGATATTATTGAAGACGCGAGAAGCGGAGCAGAATCTACAGCTGCAATCTCATTTCTCAGAATATACATTTTCTTATCAGCCGGTGCCAGATCATCTGCCTGCGAAGCTATTACTGCATTTATATTTTTAACCTGATTTACAATTGCCTGGGTTGAAAGGTTTGTATTAAGGCTGGGAATTGCCTCCAGTTTATCAACCGTACCTGCCGCCGCACCGAGCCCTCTGTCAGCGAGCTTAGCAACCGGAACACCGGCGGCTGCAAGAAGCGGTATTAGAGTAATAGTCACCTTATCTCCGACTCCGCCTGTAGAATGCTTATCAACAACTTTTGAAGCAAGCTCCCCAAAATCAATAACTTTTCCTGAATACCCGAGAGCTTCCGTAAGATAAGCAGTTTCGTCTACATTCATCCCCTTGAAACAAACCGCCGTCAGCCACGCCGCAACCTGAGCATCAGAAACAGTTCCAGCCATAAAAGATTTGACAATATGATTAATCTCATCTTTAGAATGAGGCTTTCCCTGTTTCTTTTTTTCTATCAGGTCGGTAAAATTCATTATTTTTTAGCGCCTTTCAATTTAGCAATTACACTGTCAGTAATATCAACACCGCCTACAAAAACTCCTCTTACATCCATTACCGCATCAAGTTTTTGCTCTACCATTACAGCTTTTGCAGCTTCTTTTATTTTTGTAAATACTTCCTGCTCTCTTTTTGTTTTCAAAGATACATAAGCAGCTTCTTTTGCTTTAAATTCCTGTGCAACTTTTTCTTCAAAAGTTTGTTTCTTTAACGGTGTATCAAGAGACTTGTATTCTTTTTCTTTATCAACAAGAAACTGCTGCATTTCCAAACCTTTAGCATCAACTTCTTTTGTAACCTGTTTTGCATAATCATAATTATCAATTACTTTAACGTAGTCAATATATCCGATACCGCCTGCGTTTGCAATACCTGTAAAAGCAGCCGTCAATAATACAACAATACCTAATTTAAACTTCTTCATATAACCTCCTATTATTTTATAATACATTATACACTACTTAGTACATCATGTCACCTACACCAAAAGTAAAGTATCCGTTAGGCGAGCCATGAGGACCCGGGTTTGTAAGCGGGAAGCCGTAATCAACCGACAGAGGTCCGACACCCGGCATATTTATCTTCAAACCTACACCGGCTGTAATTGCCTGAATAGGTCTGTCATACAAAACACTGGATATTGTCGGGTCAAATACACGACCGGCATCAACCCAGAATGTTATTCTCAAATTCTGCAGGAAATTAACCTTTAATCTATCTACAAACGGTATCGGAGTCGCAAGTTCGGCAGAACCCATAATAAACGCAGTACCGGTACCTACACCGTTAACTTTATACCCTCTGATTGTATAAGGTCCGCCTAAACGGTATGCCATAATCTCAGGCATGTCTGAGCCGTGTACCCTTATACCGCCCCGTCCGGTAAATGTTAATGACGATTTCTTCGCTATTGGAATAAACTTTTTAACCATACCGGTTAAACGACCGTTTGTTTTACCAAAACCGTCAAGTCCGAAAGCTTCTTCATATCTTACGGATGCTAAGGCACCATGACGCGGATTTATAGAAGAGTCTCTGGAATCATACGCAAGCCCCGGAGCTAAGCGGAGGAAGAAACCGCCGTCCAACTGTTTAGCTCTTTCCCCTATATCAAGATTATGCTGTCTGTAAAGATTTGCAATATTATTTGCATCGCCTTCGCTCAGGTGAATATATTCAACACCTGCAGTAAAAGTTGATGACAGGTTGCGGTTAACTTTCATTCTATGGGCAATTGTGCTTTCAAAACCGATACGGCGCTCAATTGCAAGCGGAATTGTATAGCTTCCGAGATCCCTGAAATAGATTTTACTCATCAATGAATTATCCGCATTCAAAAAATGCGGTTCAAAAAAGCTCAATTCAGCCTGATAGTTCATATGGTCTTTGATTGAAGAGTCGCTCATCAAAATACCGGAGCCTATTATACCTGTTAAAGAGACTCTCTGATTCATACCTCTGAAGTTATTATCCGAGATTCCGACAGAACCGAATGCACCGGTTGCCGAGTCAAGACCGCCGCCGACAGAAATTGCAGCCGTTCTTTGTTCTTTTAAATCTATTGTAATATCGAATCTGTCAGGATCATCCGGAGAAACTTCAATTGTCCTGTTTACATCCTTAAATGCCTGAGTTGAATACAACCTTACCAGATCCTGCCGAAGCTGATTTTCATTATAAACAGTTCCCGGTTCTGTCATAATGTTTCTTTCTATAACATACTCTTTTGTTTTTTCATTACCGGCAATCATGATTTTGTTAATCTTGCCTTCTGTAATGCTTAAATTAAGAGTCCCGTCCGGATCATCATAGATTGAATCAATTTTAGATAAAATATACCCCTTTGAATAATAACATTCATTAATCTTTTCCATTGCCTGATTAATAGCAGTAATATTCTGCGGTTTTCCTTTAAGAGGAAGCAGATACTGCATAATTTCATCAGAAGAGACAACTGTATTTCCTTCAATAGTAAAGTCTGTTACAGGAATATTTTCTTCTACTATAATTTTTAGGGATATTGTGCCGTTGGAGTTTTTAACCGGAACCGCTTTCATTTTTTCAGTAAAATAACCGAGCCGGTAAATGGTTTTTAAATCTTGCTGCATGGCATCTTTATCATAAAGGTCGCCTTTTTTAAGAGACATTTTGGATAATATATATTCAGGTTTAATAATATTTGCGCCGAGAATTTCTATATCATTAATATAAGAAACATTGGAAGCTTCTGCAGCAGGCTCTTCTGTATATTCAGGGTCTTCAAGCATTTCATCGACTTCATCCGCATAACACAGCCCCGGAACCGCAAAAGTACCGAGAATCAATGCAAATACTATAAAATTTTTATATAAACCTGACAGCTTAATCAACTATCCACTCCACAGCGTCTCTCTCAATATTCTATCACAAATATTAGAAATAAAAAATAAAGCAATGAATTTTTACAAAATTATAAATTACTCCTGCTTTATTGACACGCCCTTTTATTGTTGTTAAAATTATTTTTTCTAATAAGGAGATTTGTTTATGAAATATTCAACTGACGGATTGCAGTACCATATAGGGCTTAAGAAGGGCGATATCGGAGAATACGTTATACTTCCCGGCGACCCTAAAAGATGCGAAAAGATTGCGGCATATTTTGACGATGCAAAACTTGTTGCAGACAGAAGAGAATTTACCACATATACAGGATTTTTAAACGGAGTAAAAGTAAGTGTAACATCAACCGGTATAGGCGGACCGTCTGCAGCAATAGCATTGGAAGAGCTTGTAAAATCCGGCGGTAAATATTTTATCCGTGTAGGAACATGCGGAGGCATGGACACAAACGTAAAAAGCGGTGATTTAGTTATTGCAACCGGTGCAATCAGAATGGAAGGGACATCTAAAGAATACGCTCCGATTGAATTTCCGGCAGTTGCGAATTATGATATTGTAACCGCATTAATAAATGCGGCACAAAAACTCAACCAGCCTTATCACGTAGGAATAGTAGAGTGCAAAGACTCTTTCTACGGTCAGCATAGTCCGGAAATCATGCCGGTAAATTATGAACTTACAAACAAATGGAATGCATGGCTCAGACTCGGGACATTAGCATCCGAGATGGAATCAGCAGCATTATTTGTTGTAGGAAGCTATCTCAAAGTAAAAGTCGGTTCAATTTTCCTTGTTGTAGCAAACCAGGAAAGAGAAAAGCTCGGGCTTGATAATCCTGTAGTACATGATACAGACAGCGCAATAAAAACCGCAATCGAAGCCATAAAATTAATGTTTTAAACATATTTGTTGTAGAATAATTCTATGGCAATTTGTATTTTCCCGGGCACATTTAATCCTATTCACGAAGCTCATCTTAAGATGGCTGAATTTGCGCTTACAAATTACGGATTTGATAAAGTAATTTTTATTCCTGCGTACATGCCGCCGCATAAAGAGTTGAATAGAAATCTTGCAAAACACAGGTTCAACATGGTAAAACTTGCAACGGCTGCTAATCCTAAATTCGAAGTCTCGGATATTGAGTACAAAAATGAGGGAAAATCGTATTCTCTAATTACAATAAAAAAAATAATTACTGAATATAAAATTAAAGAGAAACTGAATTTCCTTATAGGAACCGACGCTTTCGAAAAAATAGATAGCTGGTATAAAGCCGATGAAATCAAGCCTCTTGTTCATTTCATAGTTTTCCCGCGCGGGGTAAAGCTTTCAGACAAATCCGGATGGGATTATGAAATGGCACCGCTTAAATTTTTAGATATTTCATCCACTGATATCAGAAAATCTCATAATGAGACAATTAAAGAAGTAAAGGAATATATAGAAAAAAATGACCTGTACGTATGAATACATAAATAACTGGCTAAAAGCAAATTTAACTCCTGAACGTTACGAGCACTCGCTCGGGACGGCAGAGTGTGCAAGAGAGCTTGCAGAAAGATTCGGGGTTGATAAAGAAAAAGCATATTTTACAGGCTTAATTCACGATTGTGCAAAGTGCTTGCCCTCAGGCGAGACAGAGGATATTATAAAAAATCATCTTAAATTAGAAGATGGTGAATTGTGCAGCCCCAAAACGCATCACGCGCCTGTCGGAGCTTATGTCGCAAAAAAAGAGTTCGGAATAGATGACGAAGAAATATTATCTGCAATCCGCTGGCATACAATAGGAAAAGTTAATATGACGACTTTTGAAAAAATCATATTTCTTGCAGATAAACTGGAAAACAGAACCCGTCCGGGCGAGATTTGTGAGCCTATAAGAAAAGCTCTGGATTGCGGGCTGGATGCGGCACTTTTGTTATGCTATAAAAACACTATTAAAAGTCTTGTAGACAGAGAATTAAGAATCTGTACAGCTACAATTGATATATATAACAGTTTGCTCAAATAGATAAATCATTGTATAATTAGATTATGAGGACGAGGTTAGCTGGATTACTGTTAATAAGCGTGTTGTTCATGAACACAGCTCTTGCTGATGTTCCGTTTCAGGGGCATGCAGAATTTGACGACGAATACACTGAACTTGATAAGAAAATGTATACCGGAAAAACCGAAACTCTTGAGAAAAGAGATGTAATTGAAATGACGGTTTCTCAGGTTCTGGACGGCTCTTTCTCGCTTGAGGGCGATGAATTTTTTGCGGAAGTAACAAACGATGTTGTCGGAGATAAAGGGATTATTATTCCAAAAGGTACGGTTGCTCACGGTACAATTACCCAGACAAGCGAAGCTAAAAGACTCGGAAGAGACGGACATTTAAGTTTGAGTTTTGACTATCTTGTAACTCCTGACGGAAGAGAAATTCCTATAGAAGGGCATATGTCTACGAAACTTCATCCGATAAAAGCCGCAACTAAAATAATTGCAACAGATATCGGATATACAGCGGTCGGCGGGCTTGCCGGCGGCTTATTTGCAGCTCAGGCTCTCGGCTTGGAAGCTGCAATTGCATCTCAAGGTTATACCCTCGCCGGCGGGGCGGCTATCGGAAGCACAATAGGGCTTGGAATGGCTTTATATAGAAAAGGTAAAAATGTCCTCATAGCACCAGGCGATGAAATTAAGGTCAGAATTTTATCAGACGTAGAACTTCCTGTATACAGAGATGATGCTCTAAAGCAAAAAGAACTCAATTACCCGGGGCTTGATATAAGAATTGCTAATATTTTGTATGAAAAGGATCCGTTTGGAGAAGTTAACACAATAACTCTGTCATTATCAATATCCAATATGTCAAAAAAGGCAATCTCAGGCATGGATCTGGCTTTAATGAATGATTATAATGCTATATATAACGCTTCTATCTTTGGTGATACGAAACTCCTCTTTTCTCAGCTTAAGCCTGGAGACAGGTACGCCGGAAAAATTTCTTTTGCCGTCAGTAATGTAAAACAGTCTTTCTGGCTTATAGTGAACGACAGAGCGACAAATAAGCCTCTTGCAAAAATTTCTCTTGATAATGCGTATAAAAATATGTCAAAAGACATAAAGAAACGCAACGCAAAAATGCGCAAAGGCAAAAAGAATTTCTATAAAGAAGAAGGTCCTTTTGATATATAAAATCAGAGCTTTGACTGCTTGCTATTTATCCCTTAGTCAAGGTCATAATGCAGCATTGAAACAACCTTTACACCGTTGTTTTCTATTTTTTCACGACCTTTCAGCGGATCAAGTTCTATAATAAAAGCAGCTGCAACTACTTCGGCTCCGACCCGTTTTACAAGATTGCAAGCTGCAACCGCAGTACCGCCTGTTGCAAGCAAATCATCAATAACAAGGACTCTGTCGCCGCTTTTAAGAGCATCCGCATGCATTTCAATTGTATCCGTACCATATTCAAGCGAATATGTTTCCTTAATTGTCTCTGCAGGCAGTTTATTAGGCTTTCTTATCGGTATAAATCCGACATTTAATTTATGCGCAAGCGCGGCGCCGAAAATAAACCCTCTTGATTCAATCCCTGCTATATAATCTATTTTTTCGTTTCCAAAATTCTCTGCAAGATATTCTATACATAAGTTAAAAGCCTTTGCGTCCTTGACTATAGTTGTTACATCAAGAAATAAAATTCCCTTCTTAGGAAAATCCGGCACTTCTCTAACGTGTTCTCTTACATACTGAAATTTATCACTTTCCATCTATTTATACCTCATTAATGTTATTGTAAAATCTAAACGCTTATCACTTCCGGTTCTGCAGTTTCTTGAAGCGTATCTTCTTCCAGCGCTAAACCGTGTGCTGTTTTGCTCCAGTTTAAATCTTTCTTGCAGAATAATATTTTACCACAAATAAAAAGTTCCATAGGAAACCATATAATAAGGAAGTAAACTGTTGTTTCAAAAGCCTGCTTAAGGGCTCTCATTCTCGGAACATGGTCATATTTCCGGAGGCTGTATCTTATTGCAAAAATGAAGCCTAAACCCACAACAGATGATACTACAAGTGATGACCACAAAACGTTATGCAGGCTGTACGGGTCAATTTTGTCCGTCAGAAGTTTAACAATCCTGAAAAATACTTCCATCATAAACCATAAAGGCATTATAAACTGGGTAATATAAATAGCCATATCAAGCCTTGCACGAAGAGACATTTTCCTTGATTTCATTGCTTCAAAGAAATATTCCAGATACCTGCGGATAGTTCCTTCCAGCCATCTTCTCCGCTGCCTGAAGAGAGGTTTTAAGCAAACAATACCTTCTTCATACACAAGAGCATCAGGACAAAATCTAACGTCCCAGCCTTTTATATGCAGCCTTGTAGACATATCTAAATCGTCAGTAATAGTATAATTATTCCATCCGTCAATATCTTCAAGCGCTTGTCTTTTAATTAATTCACCGTTCCCTCTAAGTTCAACAGCCCCTTTTACGGCATCTCTTCCGACCTGTAAATACGTATCAAGAGTGTATTCATTATTTTGACATCTTGTTAAAAGATTAACATCTTTATTTCTGATAATCTTTCGGGCTTGAACCGCTCCAACATCTGCCGGTTCAAGTTTGGGAACTAATTTATTTAAGAAATCAGGCTCTACAGTTGCATCTGCGTCAAATACAAGAATAGCTTCACCCTTTGCAATCTTAAATGCATCGTTTAAAACCGCTGATTTCCCGGGAAATGCCCCCTGTTCTCTTATAAGCGCCTTTACATTTTCATGTCCGGCTTCTAAGTCCTTAATAATTGAAGCAGTATTATCCGTACTTCTGTCATCAATTACAATAACTTCAAAAGCCGGATAATCCATTTTTAAAATGTTCTCAACAGTATTTGAAATAACATACTCTTCGTTATGTGCTGGTATCATTACCGAGACAAAAGGCTTGTAACTCTCATTCACAACAGGCGGATGCTTTTTAAGCTTCCTTTTCTGGTACTTTGTGGCAGCTATGGAATACAAGCCGTAAGTCACCATACACACACATAAAATAACGAAACCTACTATTGTATTCACGTAATTTTGAAAAACATATAAAAATACGCCAAGACACGATAATATTATAAATAAAAGAATTCTTTCTCTCATAATCTCCCCAGCAATAACAAAATTATATCAGAAACATTAACTTTTATTTCAATTTTTCAAAAAAAACAAATTCAATTTTACAATTCTTAACAATTAAGAGCAAAAAAGGCAATTTTTTAGAAGTTAAATACTTTATATATACATAAGA
>CALUVI010000056.1 GCA_944324185.1 Candidatus Gastranaerophilales bacterium
GGTGCAGGTTCGCCTTCTTCTCTTATAGATGTAATATAAGCGATAGAATAGTATTCGCCGTTAACTTTAATCTTACCTGTTCCGTCTTTGAAGTTTGCTTCCGTAACTGTTCCCGAAACTTCCGTAAACTTGGTTTCATCTTTCTCATCCGGAATTTGAAGAGTTACGTCTTTTCCTATCATAGAAAGTGTCTGGGTAATTTCAGAATTGTAAGCCATATCTGCATACATTGCGGAAATGTATTCAACGCAGTTTTCCAGACCTTCATTCATTTGTGTCATCTGTTCAAGTGATGAATACTGCGCTAATTGTGCAAGCCATTCCGTATTATCCGTAGGCTGCGTCGGATCCTGATTCTGTAGCTGCTGGAGCATAAGAGTTAAAAACATATTCGGATCCGAAGTATCCGTAGAAGTTGTTCTGTTTTTCATCTCTTCTGCTTTTTGCATTGCAGTCATATTCTGCATTGATGTAAGTTCTGATGTTATAACACTCATTTTTCTCCACCCCTTTTATACCTTACCATTTTCATTTTCAATAAAGGACATCATCTTCTCGAACTGTTCTTTATCTCTTTGTTCTCTTTGAGGATTTTGTTCTTTATTTCCGCCCCTTGAGCCCTCCTGCTCAGTCCAGTCGGCGTTGTACTCACTCTCCTGCGTGTCGTTAAGTTTTACAGTAACATTATCTACACTTACCCCGTGTGACACTAATGTGTCTTTCAAGCCGTCAAGCCCTTTCATAATAAGACTTTTTGCCTCTTGAGTCGCAACCGTAAACTGGGCTGACAAGCCTTCTTTTGTATTAATAAGCTGGACGGAAACTTTGCCTAATGATTCCGGATTCAAAACGATATTTACTTTTGAATTTCCGATTCCTTCCATCTGCTTTGTAATTTGTTCTATAATTCTGCTTGGTGAAATCTCTGCTGTAGCTGCTTTAGCATTTGTATTTTGAGCCGCCTGGGTCTGCATGGCAGGCTTTATTTCCGCCGAAAAATCCGCTTCACCCTGAATCATTGCTTTGACTCCCTGCTCTTCTGCGCTCTGATGCTGCATAAGGTCAGCTTCATTGTTGTTTGAGCCGGAAGTTTCAGCTTCAACTGATTCTATATTTAATTCTTTAAGCTCTTCTTCGCTAATTATATCTTCAAGATTAACTTCCGAGTTTTCGCCGCTCACTTTCTCGCCGCTTGCTTCCTTAGGAGCGGTTTGTGTTTCTATAGTTGTCTCAACTTCTTCCGGTGTTATTTCAAAATCCTGCAAAAAACTGTCTAACTTGTCGTAAGTTATTGTATTTTCAACCTCATCAGTCTGCATACTTTCCTGTTCTGCTGATTCTGATTCACCGGTTTCTTCTTTTTTCTTATCCTCATCATCTTCTATATGAAGAAGATTTTTTGTGATTTTTTCAGCGTCTAATTCCTCTGTCCCGCTGCTTTCTGCAGTATCGGAAATTCCGTCAAGACCTTCTATATCATTAATACTTTCTGTATCTTCCGTATCTTCGTTAGAATCACTGTCGTCTTTAGAAGCTGATTTGACAAATTCAATCAATTGCTTGAAATCAAAGGCAATACTTCCGGCAAAAGTATCTTTTTCAGTGACAGTTTGTGAATCTTTATCCTCTATAACTGTATCATCTGTTTCTTCAGTTTCATCAGTGCGAACACGTTCAGCGTCTCCAAGGCGTGTACCTTGTGATTTATCATTAGAAAAATCAGTTTTCTGCCTGTCAAACAGTTTCTGGAAATCGGTTTTCGCCGTAGTATCATCGGCAAATTTAGATGATATTTTGGACGGCGTTGTTTCCGGCTTTATAATATTTAAATTATTTAATAAACTTTGAACCATTCTTCTAACCTATCTTAAATCTTGCGGATGTAATATCGTCAATCTCTTTCATCTCCAGATGCAGAAATTCTTGATAATACTGCTTTTCCTGTTTTTCTTTCAATTTTTTTAGAACTTCTACCTTCTGGTGTGCCTCTTTTACTTCTTGCTGTTTTCTTGCAAGTATTGCCTTTGTGTTGGATATTATTCTTTCCTGATTCTTCGCATCCTGCGTAAGCTTAATTCCAAAAGCCCGATATTCTTCAAGTTTCATTACCTGAATATTATCCGAGGTTGAAAGCTCCTCCTGCTCTCTGGTATTGTCCTCCTGACGGTTTAAGATATTTTGAAGCTTAGCCTGCTGCTCGTTTAGAGCCGTTAAAATTCTGGACATTTCCATCTGCCGCTCTTCAAGCTCTTTTTCACGCATGTCAAGCACGACTTGCAGCCGAAACTTGAATTTCTTCAACTTACCTTACCTCGTCTCATGTCTGATTTGAGTACTATTTGTACCTCTTATACTTTACATCATGTTGGCATGACTACCATCGTTTATATGGTGTAATTATTTAAAATTGTATTAGGGTGCAAGCCTCTTAAGCCTTTGAAGCCTTTTTGCGGGCTATATTGCCAGCTGTAACTGTTATATAGAGGCTCAATAAATTCTTTTATACAGCTCCAGATTTTGTCTGTACTATATTCTTCTCCCTGCTTTTTTAAGTATTCAAGTAAAAGTTCCGTTTGTACATTACCTGCTCCGCGCCCGATTCCGCAGAGAGAAGAGTCAACAATTATATCTCTTTCAGATTTAAGTTTATTAATAAACTGTATTGCAAGGGCAAAAGACAACTGAATATTATTATGCGAATGAAACCCTATTTCAATATTTTTATTAACAAGTTCATTATATGTATCGGCAATTCTGTCTAAATCCTCCGGAAACATCGAGCCGAAAGAATCAACAATATAAACGGAGTCAGCGCCGATAAAATTTGCCCTTTTGCACAATTTTTCCAGTTCTTTGTCGCTGTAATCTATGGCATTGGAAGCCTGCAAAAAAACTTTGTACCCTTTTGTTTTAATTTTTTCGGCAGCAAAAGAAATTTTATCCAGATTTTCTTTGTAAAAAGCTATTCTTATTATTCCGACATTGCTTTTTAAGTCAAGGTTATCAAGGTCATATTTGCCATAGTCAAGCATTAAGGCAAAGCTTGGGCTCTCTTCTTTTAAATCCTTAGGACTGTTATAAAAAACGCTTCCAGCTTTATAAGGTTCGCTCTTTAGCCATCCGCATTCAATAATATCAACGGCGGCAGCTTTAAGCGAGTGTATTATTCCGCTTATACACTCATTTCCAAAATTTCCGTCCACAACATAAGCGCCGTCACGCAGCGTGCAGTCTAAAACCTTTATTCCCATTCTTAAACCTCTTCACATATCGTAACAAAAAAAGGAAATTCAGGCAATTTTTCTTTTGTTGTAGACTTTATATAAATATATTAGTGTGTAAAAGAAGGTAAAATAACTATGACAAATCCGATGTTTAATCCGCAGCCGAATTATTCCGGCGTAACGATACAGATAGCTAACCCGTCAGTTTACGCAGGCGGAGGCGGTATGAATACAGGAAGGAATAATATGAATCCGGAACAGGGCTTGATTTATAATCCTTACGGATATGTTCCATACTGCCCGAAAGCTGAGATGCGGGCAATAAACGGTATGACAAATCCCGCATTGCCTGAAAATTACCAAACTCCTCAGCCTGCAATACAAAGCTACCAGCAGCCTGCTGCATATCCGCCCCAGTATTATCTGAATAATTATAACTATCAGAACTTTCCGTTGCCATCAGAAGACGGGAAAAATGACGAAGGAGTAAAAGCCGGTGTAAATACGAATTCTAAACCTGCACTGCCGTCGCCTGATGAACAAAAAAACGGTGGGGTAAATGAGGGGGTAAATGCAGGTGTAAATGACAGGGCAGATTTAAAGAGTCCTGAAAATGCAGAAAGCGGTGAGGCAAAGGCTTTGAAGAATGAGCCGCTTAATCCTTCAAATGTACAAACTCCCGAAACTTTAGGCTTGCAAAATAAGGACGGAGTAAATGCAGAAAATCCGATACAGGCAGAAGAAAACAAAGCGAAAGCATTAGATAATACGAATAATAAAGCTGCACAAGAAAAAGATATGACTAAATCAACTGATATAATTAATGATTTAGACAATAGAGCTGCCGAGGCAGAAGCGGAGAAGAAAAACAAAACCAAAGAAGGTATTGTACCGCTTACGGATGAATATATAAAATCGCTTGAAAATTACTTAGATAATCCGAATGATGAAATTCGTCTGATGGCAGCAAAAGAGATTTTGACAAGGCTGGATGAAGACAAGGACAGATACGATGATGCGGCTTTAAATGCACTTTTGAACAAAATGCTTCAAGACCCGTCTAAATTAATAAGAATCGCGTCCTTAAGCGCATACGCTTCCGGACTTGCCAGTGGAAACGATTATACGGTAACTCTTCTGCATAACATCCAGCAGAACCCGAATGCAGACAAAGAAGATGTATTGCAGGCAGCTGATATCTTACTCAGAATGTCAGCCGGAGAAGAAGTGAAAGATATTCCAAACCCTGCAGTAAAAGAAACTCCGCAGGAAAATAAAGGAAAATAAAAATGGGAATGATGGCTAACATAGTTTGTAAAACAGCAGGAATTGCCGGCATGAGTGCCGTCCTTTATGATGCGTATTCAGTCGGGAAACTCAATTCCAGACGTGTTTCTGAGGATATGGAAGCCGATCATTATTTAAAAATCCATGCAGATACAAGAACCCTGACCAACGAGAGTGAAGTTGACAAAGCCATACAGAAAAGAGTTAAAGATTTTCGGATGAATACACCTTTCATATCGACAATCGGAAGCGTAAAAGGTTTTACTGGCGGCTTCTTGGATTCTCTCGGGGAAAATATTATACCGGCAGCCTGCGCGTCAGTTGCACTTGCAGCAAAAGGTGCAGCCGCAAAAATCGGCGCCTGGGGACTTGCGGCATACGGTTTATACGTAGTCGCAAAAGAAGGTTTCGGTTTTACTAAAAAGTCACCGCTGGATTAACGCAGTTTTTTTATTGTGCTTTTTGAGTAATTGCTGATTTTATTAGTGTTAATATCCAGCAGTTTTTTTGATGAATCAGCGCCCTTTTCACTCTGGGAAGTATATATTCCGGCTTTATACAAGAGTTTCGGACAAATAAACATCATTGTAATCAAGCCGCCGCCCAAGCCGAACAGAGCAGCGTTTTTCCAAGTTGCGGTATAACTCCTTGCAATAACCGATGTTAAAGCTCCGGCAACGGTCGAGATTCCGGCAGCATTAGCTACAGCAAGATTTCTCTCAGTTCTCTTGCCCTCCGGAGAAACATTATTGCGCCCCTTGAAAAATACCTTAGGGGCTAAGGCATTGACAGGTTGGATCATAATAACACACACTTTCTTTATATCTCTATTTATATTTTAAAATGTCTCGTAAAGGTTTTACATAGTTCTTAAGAGTTATTTTTTATTAAAGAAAATGTATAATTTAAATTAGTTTAAATTATATTAAATAGCCATTGAAGTAATGTCTGTATAAGCTGACACAAGCCTGTTTCGAACCTGAACCGCCATTTGCATGCTCAAAGTTGCTTTTTCTGCAGCTATCATTGCATCGTGTATGCTTGTAGGACCGCCAGTTGCTAAATCTTCCTGCATTCTGTCTGCTATAATTCTGTTGTTATTAACGGCATTCAAACTGTCGGCAAAAGCATTCCCCATGCTTGAAGCAAAACTTCCAAGTCCGACAGGATCATTTTTATCTTTCACCGGATAATTTTTAGCAGCATTCTCAAGGACTTTGTCAAAATCTGTTTTTTCAATTTCAAATGACGCATTTCCCCGTAAAAATTTGTTGTAATCATCTATTGCATTAAGATTATAATTTGTATTAAAAGCACTTATTCCTGTTGTAAATTCCATTTTCAAGATTCCTTATTTTAATTAAGTTAAAAAGATTCTGATTAGTTTCTGTTTGGTCCCACCCGACCTACATTTTATTCCCTTTTCACTATTCACCAGTTTAAGGGATTCTTCGCCCCCTGAATTGCTGTCGGGCTCTGAATGACGGCAAGCTTGTCGGTTCACTTTCCAAAGTGCCGTCATTGCGAGGCGTGTAAGCGCCGCGGCAATCCATTGTATTTAATTGTCAATTTTGTTTTGGATTGCTTCGGGCTGAATGGTTATTCCCTCGCAATGACGCGAGACCTGTAGGTTTTACTTATCAACCCCGATATTTACCCCCGCAATGACGCCGGACTTGTAGTCGTAGGGTGGGAAAAGCGTCAGCGTTCCCACCAATATAAAAAGTTATTGTCGGGTTCCACCCAACTTTTAGTTGTCAAATGTTAGTTTTTGTATTGTAACTTACCGATGTGCTGTCATTCAGAGGGCGTCAGTCCGAAGAATCTCTGTAAAGTTTTTGTCAGGTAAAACCTGACCTACAGTTCTATTCACTCTTCACTACTCACTATTCACTAACCTTATATATTCATTGCTGTCTGCATCATAGTAGTGACGTTCTGCGCGACTGTTGCATTCGCTTCATAAGCGCGAGAGGCGGATATCATTCCGACCATTTCTTCTACAAGGCTTATGTTAGGCAAATCTACATACCCTTCTTCATCCGCATCCGGATGAGAAGGATCATATACCGTTTTAACCCCGTTTTCCGCCTCGTATATCTCATCTACTCTTACCCCGCCGGTCAACATTCCGTTATTAAGCGAGACATTGGCATTAATAAGCATATTGCCTGTTTTCGGATCAAACTCGGCATCAGGACTGTTTGAAGCAAAATTCGAGTACCCTCTGTTTACAGTATCTTCATAAATGGTTCTAAAAGACACGTCTTTTTTGACATAAACGCCCTTTGAGCCGTCCGGCTGACGGGTTGTATTTATGTTTGCAATGTTACTTGCAACGGTATCCATTTTAATTCTCTGTGCGGTCATTCCGGAACCCGCTATATCGAAAATATTAAAACTCATTTAAACCTCCCTGCCTTACTGCCCTCGAATTACTTCCGAAAGATGAGAAAACTGGCGTCTCTCAAGATTGGAAAGAACAAGATACCTGTTTCCTGTCTTTGACAAATCCATCATTTCCCGCTCAAGCTCAACATTGTTTCCTTTTGAATCCGAACCGCTATATACGTCTGTTACCACCTGGGGGCTGAATTGCTCCATTGTACTTGCCTGAAGATAAGCTTTTTCCTGCCGGGTTGGAGTTCTGTAGGTGTGTACGTCTCCCGTAAATACATCAACCATAGGCGGTTTGTATTCAATACTGTTTTGACCTTTTATATAGTCTTTCAAATCTTCTTTTTCAATGATTTCAGCAAGCTGGCTTTCAAAAGCTACTTCTTTTCGCTGAAAATCAGGAGTCATAACGTTCGCAATATTACTTGCAATCGCATGCTGCCGCACCATAAGCCCGTCCATGCCGAGCTTTGTAATTTCAATTGTTCTGTTGCTGATTAGATCCATTTTTACCTGCTTACCTCCGCCAAACCCTACTAATAAAGAAGAAACGGTTTATTTTATAAGCCCCATTTTAATAACAAATTCTGTATAATCGTCCCCGCTGTGTTCCAGCTTTAACTCGCCCATCTGCTCTTCAATTGTCTTTTTACAAATATAAAGTCCAAGTCCAGAACCGTAGTGTTTTGTAGTAAAACCCTTTTCAAAAATTCTTCCCGGCTCATTAATTTTTCCGGCATTATTTATGACTCTTACTACCGCAAAATCACCGCGCTTCTCAGCCTTCACTTTAACATACTTACCATTTTTAGTCTTTTCTTCGCCTTCTTCAAATCCAAAAGCCTCTGCTGCATTTTTAACCAGATTTATAATTACTGATATCAAACTCTCTTCGTCTGCAGCAATTTTCAAATTAGCCTTGCTTTCCACTTTGTACTCAATATTTTTGCACTCAAAGTAAATTTTTGTCAAATCTTCCGCAGTATTAATTATGTCTTTTAAGTCACACTCCTTAATCTCTTTATTCCTCGCTAATTTCAAGGACATCAGAGAATTATTCGCCATTTTTACAGCTCTTGAAATACTCTTTACGCCATTTAAAATAGTCTCATCACTTATATTATTTTTGACACAATATTTCTTTATAATTTCACTGTACAAATCACAAATGGAAAGCTGATTTTTCACCTCGTGTGAGATTTCTCTCACTTCCGGAGTATACCCTTTTGGCTGAACCTGAAACTCTGCAAACCCGAGAACCGCATCCTTTGCTGCCTCATCCATATTTTCCGCAAGACGTCTGATAGAAGAATTTAAGAGTATGTTATCACGTCTGTCGGGTCTGAATTTTTCCTGATACTGTTTTATATCAATAATAGAATTGCGGTTAATAATATCCAGAGCCTCATCCTGAAGTTTTGAGTTCCATATTGAATAATATCGGACATAGTTCTTATTGTCTGTTTTGTTGTCCCACAGAAGTATTGCAACAAACCTGTGTGTCATAACACATACAAACTCTGTATCAGCCCAGACTTTTTCACGCAAATTTGTACTTTCGTCTGCATAATCAAATGATTCAATATCAGAAAATTCCAGACGTTTTAAAAGTCCCGTGAGTCCAGTACGGTGTATTATTCTGTATAAAACGACTCCTGCTTCAGGATTATCCAACAATGGTTCCAAGACAGCACGAACCGCACATCTCAATGTCTGACGTGTTATTTCCCTGTTAGCTTGAGAATTTATAAGTTCACGTAAATAATTTTGCTGTCTTACAATCTTTTTCACTTCTCAATCCTAAACTGCCATCTTAACTTTCTTTGTTAAAAAGCCGTTATTTATTGCGTACAATACTGCCTGTGTTCTGTCATTTACCTGTAATTTCTGGAAAATATTATTAACATGGGTTTTTACTGTTGTTTCCGAAATAAATAATTTATTTGCAACACCTTTATATGTAATCCCCTGGGTTAAAAGCTCCAGAACCTCTTCTTCTCTTTGAGTCAGATAGTTAAGCAGATTTTCTTCTTCCTCTGCATTTTCCTTTGCAGCACTTTCTTCTCTGAATGTCTGCTGGAAATATTCAAAAAATCTTGATGAAAGTGCAAGCGGAAGATAGATTTTGCCGTTAAGCACTTCTTCTATTGCATAAATTAGCTGAGCAGAAGCCATGGTTTTTAGAACATAGCCTTTTGCCCCGATTTTCATTGCTCTGAAAATCAAATCCGCATCATCATAACCGGACAAAGCAAGGACTTTTGTACCCAAATCCAGCTTGGAAATTTCAATAATACCCTGCAAACCGTCACGTTCCGGCATATTCATATCAAGCAAAACGATATCCGGCTGGTATTTCTTAATCAAATTTAAACCTACCGTAACATTCGTTGCTATTCCCACAACATCAAAAGTTCCTTCGAGATTCAATAACTCTCTGATTCCGGCTAAATGTTCATAGTTGTCATCAATAAGCAAAATTTTTGACTTCTTCTTAAACTCTCGTCTCATACTCTCTCTTCTCCCTTATCATTTAAACTTAGTATTTTTTTCTTTCCACTACACTATTTATATTACATCCGTAAAGAGGATATTTTCATCGATAGAATGATTGATTTTACTGCATTTGAGGTAGATATAAAGATATAGACCATATGGTGTATAAACAAGCGAAAGTTCTGTTAATACAAGCTTTTGCGTGTCAAGTATTATACTGTAAGTAAGGTATATAGTGTAGTCAGAATGGAGGAATGCGCTTAAATGCATATAGTATAAAGAGGGGAGGAGGATTGTTAGTAACTTGTGAATAGTTAATGTTGGATTTCACCCAACCTCAAATTCTCATAGTCATTCTGAGCCCGACAGTAGTTCAGGGGCGAAGAATCTCTTTAACTTGTGAATAGTGAGGAGTGAATAGTGAATAGAAAATTTTTTATAAAAGTTATAGAGATTCTTCGGGCTAACGCCCTCTGAATGACGGCAGGGGTAAATGTATTTGGGTTGTCAGGTGAGACTACAAGCTTTGCGTCATTGCGGGGTAAATATTTTCAGTTATGAAGTAAACCTACAAGCCTAACGTCATTGCGGGGGTAAATGATTTCAGTTATGAAGTGAGTCGACAGACACAGCGTCATTGCGGGGGTAAATAATTTTAGTTATGAAGTAAACCTACAAGCTTTGCGTCATTGCGAGGGAACAGCCAAGACAGCCCGAAGCAATCCAAAACGAATTTTGCAATTAAAAACCGGTGTTCCTCTCCCCAATTAGGAGAGGAATACACACCAATTGAACGACGCAAGCGCATTCCCTCTCCAGCGGGGAGGGTTAGGGAGGGGGTTAATTTTGAATAATGAGTAAGTTAACTCCCCACCCGCATTTGTAGCTCGCTAATGCTCACACAACTGCGACCTCCCCGACTTGGGAGGTGGGTGCG
>CALUVI010000057.1 GCA_944324185.1 Candidatus Gastranaerophilales bacterium
CATAATCCAGAGATTCTTTTGTACACCCCTTTCTCGGAGGGTCTAAAATCGTTACATCAAAGCATTTACCCTGTGTTTTCAAGAGCTGTTCAAAAAATTTTGCGGCATCCATATTATATAATTCAAGATTAGTAAGTTCATTTTCTGCTGCAACTTCTCTTGCTAAATCCACCGATTCCTTAACTTCTTCTACACTTACAACTTTCTCTGCAACATCTGAAAGCACAATTCCGAATGCGGTAATTCCCGCATAAGCATCCAATATTACAGGTTTTTCAAAATTATCACTAATGTATTTTTTTACATATTCAAAAATATTATTAGCACTCTCCGGATTTACCTGAAAGAAGGTCTTTACTCCGACTTTAAAAACTTTATCACACAATCTCTCTTCAATAAATCCGTCACCAAACAGGTTTTCAGTCTTTTCTCCGAGAATAAGATTTGTTTTTCTGCTATTAAAATTTACTCCGGCGCCGGATACTTCTTCAAAATTATCAAAAATTCTTTTTGCAAGCTCTTTTATATTTTGAGGTATTTTTGAATCATTAATAACAAGGATTACAAGAATTTTGCCCGTATAATTTGAAACCCGCATAACTGCATGCCTTAAAATTCCGGAATGTGTTTTCTCTTCATACCCTGAAACCCCGAGAGTTTGCCCCTCTTCTCTTATAAATTCAATAATTCTGTCACAAATCTCCGGCTGAATCGGGCAGTACTTTATATTTACTATCTCATGGCTTGACGGTTTATAATACCCTGCAAGAAGCCTTTTAGAGTTTTTTGTCTGTGAAATCGGATACTGAATTTTATGCCTGTAATTCCTGACTTGCGGACTTGGAATAACATTTCTTACTTCAAATTCCATCCCTGCAATAGAATGCATGGCATCTTTTACCATCTCCCGCTTCAATTCAAGCTGGTAATCATAATCTATAAATTGAAGCTGGCATGAGCCGCATACTTTTTGCATAGGGCAAAACGGCTCAATCCTATGCGGAGACGGAGATATAATTTCAGTTATTTTACCAAAGGCAAAATTTTTGTTTTTCTTAAAAACTTTGACCTTAACGATATCTCCCGGACAGGAATTTTCAACAAAAATTACAAAACCGTCAACTTTGGCAATGCCTGAGCCGGTACCTGAGAGCTTTTCTATTTTTACTTCTAATTCATCGGGAATTACTGCTTGCATGGCTTAATCACTTGAATATTTCTGGTCTCTGAAATTTCCTGACGGGCATCACGGATAATTTCTTTATATTCTTCAGATAAACTCAAACCGTTGCAGAGTCTGTCAATAAACCCGTTATTAACTTTAACGGCTTTCTCAAGCGCTCCGACATCTTCAAGCACATCTTTAATATCCGCTAAATCATACCCGAAAGATTGTTTGGACTGATATACCATCATTTCACCGGTTTCTGCAACAAGCGGCTCACCTCCGAGTTCAAAATGCAGCTTGAATATTGATTTCAAATCCTGCAATTCAGCCTGCATTGTTGCAATACTCTGCTGTATTCTTAAATACCTGTCGAAAAGGTAATCGACATTATCTAATTGCTTTCTCTGCCAGTCAAGGCGCTGGAGATAAAGTTTTTTAAGCTTAGGATAAGCAAGCGCCAAGCCCATTGCATCCGCCATTGCCCTATGGTGGTTATGAAGTTCTACATTAAATCTCTGAGTCAAAGCTTCAAGCCCGTGTGATTCAAGATCCGGCGCAATTTCTTTGAACATAACCTGAGTATCTATTCTCGGATTCTCAAGCTTTTCTCCGTAAACTCGCATTTTAGCTTCATTTAGGAATGAATAGTCAAAAATAGCGTTATGTGCAACTATAGGGTAGTCTCCGATAAATTCCAGAATTTTCGGCAATGCTTCTTCTTCTGTCGGGGCATCCTCAACCATTTCCTGAGTTATACCGTGGATTGCAATGCTCGATTTTCTTATATGCTGATGCGGATTAATAAGCGTCTGGAATTCGTCTTTCACTTTTCCGTTCTCCAGTCGAACTCCCGCAAATTCAATAATTCTTTCTCTTGTATAATCAAGCCCCGTAGTCTCTGTATCTAAAACAATTTCTATTTCTTTTTTTCTTGGCATTACCTCAAATTCCCCTTGTAAAATTCATTCCCCCTCAATAGAATAATAGCATAAATATTTTATATATGGTAAAATTTACATAAAGTTAAATAAGGAGTTTATATATGGTAAAAGAAATCAATTTTGCGGGCTTTGAAGAAAATGTTATAAATGCGGATAAATTAACTGTTGTGGATTTTTACGCAACCTGGTGCGGACCTTGCAGAAAACTTGGACCAATATTGGAAGAGGTTGAAAGTGAAATCGGTGACAGAGTAAATTTTGCGAAAATTGATACTGACGACAATATAGATGCTGCCAAAGAATATCAGGTAAGCGGGCTTCCGACTCTTCTTGTTTTCAAAAACGGTGAAGTTGTTGAAAGAATGGTCGGACTTATGCCGAAAAGTTCGATTATTACTAATATAGAAAAACATTTATAACAAAAATTATTGTTGGGTTATAAACCCAACCTGCATTTTTTAATTATAATACCCGTCCGGGATTGCTTCGGGCAGAATGGCTGTTCCCTCTAAATGACGCGGTGTAGGTTTACTTATAGGTTTGCCGTCATTCAGAGGGCGTGAGCCCGAAGAATCTCTATAACTTAACTTGAATATCTCTTCACCCTTCACACCTCGCCCTTCACGCCCCCCTTGACTGAGAGCGGCTATCAGGTTGTATTATGTAAAAAGATTGTATTAAGCAATATAATTCTGATAAAATATCTATTAACAACAAAGATGAGGGGTGAATATGAAAAGACGTGAGTTTATAATAAATTCCACACTGGCAATCGGCGGTGCTGCACTTCTTTCCGGCTGCGGGAAGAAAGAGATAAAAAAAGCAGAAGGACAGGTTGCAAGAAGAAAATTTATGGATATTGACACACCGCTTATTGCTCTCGGGTGTATGCGGCTTCCGATGAGAGACGGCAAAATCGATATGGTAGAACTGGATAAAATGGTTGAATACGCTTTTGCACACGGGGCAAACTATTTTGACACGGCATATATGTACGTTGACGGCAAGTCTGAAAACGCTATCGGGGAAATTTTGAAAAAATACCCGAGAGAAAGCTTTATTCTTGCTGACAAATGCCCTGCTTATCTGGTAAATTCGCCATCGGACGTAAGAAAACTTTGCGAGGAGCAGCTTAAAAAGTGTCAGGTTGAATATTTTGATAACTACATGGTTCATAATATTAACAAAAATACATTGAGTAATTATTGTGATAATAATATGTATGACGAACTTGTCAAACTCAAAAAAGAAGGTTTGGCAAAACATATAGGCTTCTCTTTCCACGGAGATCCGCAAATGTTAAGAGAAGTTATCAAAGAGCATAAATGGGATTTCTGCCAGCTTCAGATAAATTACCTTGACTGGGAAGTCGTAAACGCTGATGAATTATATCAAATAGCGGACGAAGCCGGCGTTCCGGTTATTGTAATGGAACCGTTAAGGGGCGGAGTTTTATGCAACCTTCCTCCAAAGGCAGCAGAGAAGCTTAAGACAGAATGTCCTGACGATACTCAGGCTTCATTCGGCTTAAGATGGGTTGCAGGAAGAGAAAGAGTGTTTACAATCCTTAGCGGCATGAGCAATTTGCAGCAGCTTAAAGAAAATGTTGATACGTTTGTAAACTATAGACCAATAACGGAAAGAGAAGAACAGGTTGCGCATCAGATTGCGCAGATTATACAATCCGGCGGTGCAATAAGCTGTACTGCCTGCAAATATTGTATGGAAGTCTGCCCGAGAGGAATAAATATTCCTGCAATATTCGGACTTTACAATATGTATAAAGGAAGCAGCGCCGGCAACAGAGACTTTATGTTTGTATACAACTATAATGCGCTTGATGAATCAGCAAGAGCTGATAAATGTATTAAATGCGGATTGTGCAATAAAAATTGCCCGCAATCACTTGATATACCGACACTTCTTGCCGAGGTTGATAAAAAAGTCAAAGAAGTAGAAAAGAGCATGGCATAATGAAAAAAGCTTACGGAATAAGATTAGCTGCGGCTTTTGTTGTACTTTTTTTAGCAGTTGCGGGAATATGCGGGATTTTTTATCCGGTAAAAATATTTGATATTCAAATTTTACCGCTTTTACAAAGGGTATTTATTGATTTTTCAATAAGTGCAATACTGCTTTTAGCAGGTGTAATTCTGCTTACTCTTCTGTTTGGAAGGTTTTATTGCTCAACCCTCTGCCCGTTCGGAATTATTCAGGAACTTGCTGCACTGCTATTTTTCAGGGGTAAAGAAAGGGGTAAAAACGGGGGTAAAAATAGGGGGAGAAAAAATAAACCTACCGCAAACTATCCTGTCAAATACTTCATAGCGGCAGTTGTTCTCGGTGCACTCACGGGCGGAAGCGCCCTTTTACTCAGATATATAGAACCGTACACATATTTTGGTTCGGCTTTTACTATATCAACTGTCGGTTTAGCCGGAATTCTTCTTGTAATTTTACTAACGGGTTTTAAAAACAGATTTTTCTGTACAAATATCTGTCCGGCAGGCGCTATGCTGGGATTAATTTCTAAAATCTCTTTAAATAAAATATACATAGATAAAGATTTGTGTGTTTCCTGTGGCATGTGTGAAAAAAACTGCCCGTCCGGATGTATAAATTCAAAAGAAAAAACAGTTGATAACGTAACCTGCGTAAAATGTCTAAAATGCCTTTCTGTTTGTCCGAAAGGCGGAATTAAATTCGGAATAAAACCAAAAGAAGAAATTAAATTCAGCCTGAAAAGACGGGAGCTTATAACGGGAGTTGCGGCAGCGGCTGTATTTGGCGCAATGATTAAAGCCGGTTTGGTAATTAAGGATAAGATTGTTGAAAAGTTTAAAGACATAATCCTGCCTCCGGGGGCAGAAAGCGAAGAAAGGTTTGTAAACAAATGCTATAACTGTAATCTCTGCGTTGCAAACTGCCCTAATAAAATTATTGTTAAAGCGGATAAAGATTTTCCTGCAGTTCATCTTGATTACTCCAAAGGATGCTGCGATAAAAACTGCAATAAATGCGGCGAAGTCTGCCCGACAGGCGCTATAAAAAGACTTAAGCTTGAAGAAAAGCAAAAGACCAGAATCGGTATGGCAATGATTGTAGAAGAGAATTGCGGGAAATGCGGGGATTGTATTGCAGCCTGTCCTTACGGCGCTATAATAAGAATAGGAGATAAAATTGTAATCAATGCTTCTAAATGTGTTGGATGCGGAGCTTGCAAGCAGGTTTGCAAAAATAGGGGCAATGCCATTGAGATTTTTGCAGTAAGAAAACAAAGTTTAATATAGTTTGAAAGGAGAAATAAATGTCACTCGGTATAACTGAAATTTTACTCATACTTGTTGTTATAATACTATTATTTGGCGGAAAACGTATTCCGGAGATTGCAAGGGCATTAGGAAGAGCATCTTACGAGTATAAAAAAGCTAAAACCGTTATTCAGAAAGAGACGGAAGAATTGAAAAATGCAATAGACGAAACTCAGGAAAAGCCGGAAGAATACAATCCAAAAGATGTTTAATTATGAGTGAATTGGAAGATAAAGACGAAAGTTTGATATCCCATATAGAAGCGTTTAGGAAAATGCTTCTGAAATGTCTTACCTGTTATGCGCTTGTTCTGCTTCCGGCGCTTTTTGCCGCGCCAAAATGTCTGGAACTTTTTATAAAGCTGATTATAAGAGGACATGATATTGCGCTTAATTATTTTTCTCCGGCTGAAGTTTTTATAATTCAGATAAAACTCGCAATGGTAATTGATTTAGTCATTTGTTTCCCCTATATTGCAAAGCAGATATGGGAATTCTGCGCTCCGGCATTGTATGAAAACGAAAAAAAGTTTATTAAATCAGTTGTTTTTACCTCCTCCGCTCTTTTTATTCTCGGGGCATTATTTTGTCTGTTTGTAATTCTGCCTCTTATTATTAATTTCGGGATGAGTTTTGCAACCTCTGAAATAAAAGCGGTTCTCGGCGTCTCAAATATCATAAACCTGTCGCTCTGGATGACTCTGGCGTTTGGCTTAATGTTCCAGCTTCCTTTAATTACTTATTCGCTTATCAAATCCGGATTCGTTGAATATGAAACTTTTGTAAATATGCGTCCTTACGTCGTTGTAATCATACTGATTATTGCCGGAATCCTGACTCCGCCGGATATTTTAAGCCAGATACTTCTGTTTACCCCGACATATTTGTTGTTTGAACTCGGGCTTCTGTTCGCAAAAATAAAAAAGAAAGCTTGACTAAGAGTTACTCTAATGGGATAAAATAAATTTATGGACAAATATATTGATTTAGGTTTTGCAAAACTTGATACGGAGAGAATAAAAAGACGCGGATATTCTGAGGCGGTTTTTTGCGAATGTAAAACAGAAGAGCAGCTTGTAAAAATATTTCAGGCATTCAAAGATGCCGGCTCAAATATTCTTGGAACCAGATGTTCAAAAGAACAGGCAGAAGCTTTAAAAAAACAGTTTAATGCCGACTATTATGAAACTGCACGGATTGTAACTCTTATCCAAAACCCGGTACAAAAAACAGGTGAAGTTGCAATTTGTACCGGCGGAAGCGGAGACATTCCAGTTGCGGAAGAAGCCGCTATTACTGCTGAATTCTACGGGAGCAATGTAAAAAGATATTATGATATCGGAATTGCCGGTATTCACAGGCTTTTTGACAAAATTGACGAGATAAAAAAGGCAAATGTAATTATAGCAGCAGCCGGCATGGAAGGCGCATTAGGCGGAGTTCTTGCCGGCATGGTTGATGTTCCGGTGATTGCGCTTCCGACTTCTGTCGGGTACGGAACTAGTCTTAAAGGACTTTCTGCACTTTTAACAATGCTCAATTCCTGCGCTGAGGGTATGACCGTAGTTAATATTGATAACGGATACAATGCCGGTTACAGCGCAAATCAGATAAACAGGTTAATAGCAAAGAGAGAGGCAGAATGAAAGAGGTAAATAATTATTATTGCAATGGGGCAGTCAAACAATCTGAATGGAGAAAAGACCCCTCACCCGAATTTCTAAGCTCGCTATACGCTTGCTAAGAAATTCTTCCCTCTCCCGCAAGGGGCGAGGGGAATAGTCGTAGGGTGGGAAAAGCGTCAGCGTTCCCACCGATATAAAAGAGTTAATGTTTGGTTTACCAAACCTGCATTGATAAACAATAAGGCGGGCTTTAGTCCGAGAATAACTAAACGGAGAATAAAAAATGAACTTATATTTTGAATGTAATTCAGGTATTTCAGGCGATATGTCAGTAGGCGCGCTTCTGGATCTCGGTGCAAGTCAGGAAAAACTTGAAAAAGCTCTTGTTTCAATGAAATTGGAGAATGAGTTTCAGTATAAAATATCAAAACAGATGGTAAATGCCATCTCTGCTACTGATTTTGACGTTATCCTGCCTGAGCATCACCACCACGGACATCACCCGGAAGAACATCATCACGAGCATAGAAATCTTGATGATGTAAATAAAATTATTGATAAAGCAGAAATTAGTGAAAACGCTAAAAATCTCGCTAAAAAAATCTTCCAGATTGTAGCGGAAGCAGAAAGCAAGGTTCACTCAAAGGACATTTCGGAAATTCATTTTCATGAAATCGGCGCAATAGATTCAATCGTTGATATTGTAAGTTTTTCTGTATTATTTGATGAACTAAATCCTGAAAAAGTTTATTTTTCAACACTGACAGAAGGTCAGGGAACAGTCCGCTGCCAGCACGGAGACTTATCAGTACCTGTTCCTGCTGTTTGTGAAATAGTTTCTAAATACCGGATTCCGATAAAAATAAGTGATAACAACGGCGAAATGGTAACTCCGACCGGTGCAGCCATTGCAGCAGCTTTGTATACGGGAGAAAAGCTGCCCGAGGAGATTCTAATTGAAAAAGTCGGGTATGGAAGAGGTAAAAGACCTTACAAAAATCCTGTATTAAGAGTAATGAAATTAAAATAAAGGAGGAAATATTATGCATTTGGGAAACGGAATTATTTGTCCTGTAACAGGGATTCCTATGCTTGCAGCTGCAGGTATTGCGGCTTATTATGCTTATAAAAAAGCAAAAACAGATTTTTCAAAAAACAAGATTTTTACAACTGTAGCCGCTACTACCCTTGTATTTGCTCTGCAGATGATTAATTTTGCAATCCCTCAAACCGGCTCAAGCGGGCATATTGTAGGCGGAATTCTTCTTGCAATTCTTCTCGGACCGGCTGCGGCATTCTTAGCAATGTGCGCAATTCTGCTTGTTCAGGCTGTATTTTTTGCAGACGGCGGACTTTTGGCTCTCGGATGCAACATTTTTAATATGGGAGCGCTTGCCTGCTTTGCAGCATATCCGCTTCTATATAAGCCTTTAGCAAAAATTAACAGACCATTTCTTGGCGCTTTGCTGGCTTCTGTGGCAGCATTACAGTTTGGCTCAATAGCTGTCGTTCTTGAAAGTGCTCTATCAGGAACAATTGCACCGGCTTCAATCCTGAATTTTGCCGGCTTAATGCAGGCTATACATCTTCCAATCGGGATTATTGAAGGTGTTGTTACCGGATTAATTGCAGTTAGTGCAAAATTCATTGACATGAAAAAACTTTCAATAGTTTTTTCGTCTGTTGCTGTAATACTTGCCGGCATTATTTCACAATACGCATCTCAAAAACCTGACGGGCTTGAATGGTCGCTTCTCAACATCCATTCGTCTCTAATTGCCGGGACACAGGGATATTTGTTTACACTATCGGAAGCTGTACAGACAAAGACTGCAGTTCTTGCAGCAATGCCTTCTATTCCTGCAAATATGATCGGATTGGCAGCCGTGGGAATTACAATGTATTTTGTTTGTATGATGCTAAAGCCGGTTAATGAATGATTCAACCCGACAATAATTCAGGAGTGAAAAGTCTCTAAAGCTGGTGAATAGTGAGGAGTGAATAGTGAATAGAAGGAAACAGGCATAATAATTCAAAGCAAATTAAAGGAATCAATTGAAGTATAATGCAAAACAAATTTACTCAACTGAAAAATTATTTAATAAAACTGAATGAGCAGGGCTTATGCCTTGCTTTTTCAGGCGGAATAGACAGTACGGTTTTATTGTATTTATGCAGAGATTTAAACTTTACTGCTGTTACTTTTAAATCTGTTTTCCAGACAGAAGAAGAAATTGCTGAAACAATTAATATATGCAAATTCTACCGGGTAAAACATCAGATTATTGAGTATTTTCCGCTTGAAGATGACATTATAAAAAATAATCCTAAAGACAGGTGTTATCATTGCAAAAAGCTTATGTTTTCAAAACTTAAAGATTTTGCAGACGGGAAAAGTATTATTGACGGCACGAACGCGGATGACTTAAAGGTCTACCGCCCCGGAGTAAAAGCTTTGAAGGAGCTGGGCATAATATCTCCGCTGGCTGAATTTGGTATTACAAAAGATGAAATAAGGACATTTGCACAAAGTGTCGGAATTAAAATTTTCGACAAACCTTCAACCCCCTGTATTGCAACACGTTTCCCTTACGGAACTTGTCTTGATGAGGGGAGTATTAATAAAGTAAAAGAAGGCGAAAAAGCCCTAAAAGAGCTTGGATTTAATTCCTGCAGGCTAAGACTTCATAATGATATAGCAAGAATTGAAATACCTGAGAGAGATTTTGATTCATTTCTAAAAAAGAAAAACAAAATTACAGGAAGCCTGAAATCAATTGGTTTCCGATACATTACACTGGATATGGAAGCAATACGCAGCGGCTTTAAAGAAGCTTCTATTTAAAGATTAAATAGGCAAAAAGATGAGATTAATTAAAATAATTTCGAGCACTTTTCTTGAATATCTGATGCAATATCTTTTGCAAATTTTTCCTTGAGTCCTATATTTTTTGCCACGGCTAGAATATCGTCTAAAGTCGGATTTTTGCCCTCGCCATTAATTGTTGTCGCATGTTCCCCATTAAATGAAAAACTGTAAGTTAAATCGTACGCAGGAGATATGTGCCATTCTTTTTTTGTATCATTAAAAAGAAAAGAAAAATTCTTTGAATGGTCATCTCTGTTGTGTGCAAAAACATTAAAGCACATTA
>CALUVI010000058.1 GCA_944324185.1 Candidatus Gastranaerophilales bacterium
ACAAGAATTGAAATGGGTAAAGAAGACTTGGCTAAGAAACCTGAACAAATCAGAGCTAAGATTGTAGAAGGCAGAGTTAACAAATTAATGGCTCAAAGATGTTTAATTGAACAGCCATTTGTTAAAAACCCTGACCAGACAATCGAACAGTTGATTGCAGGTAAATTCAACATTGTTAAATTTGACAGATACGTTCTGGGCGAAGGTCTCGAAAAGAGAAACGATAACTTTGCAGATGAAGTTATGAGCCAGTTGAACAAGTAAGAATTAAATAATAAAAAAAGGCAGCGCCCCGTCAATGCGGCGCTGCCTTTTTTCTATATATAATATTAATATGAAACAATTTGATTCAGCCAGAAATGCTCTCAGGTATTTAATCAGAGAATACAAAATAAAAGAAATTTATTTACCTTATTACCTGTGTGATGTAATAAGACACGCCGTTTTTGCAGAAGGCTGCAAGCCTTTGTTTTACCATATTGACGACAACTTCATGCCTGAGCGGGAATTTCCAGAAGACAGCTATATTCTATATCCTGACTATTTCGGAATTTGTGATAAGAACGTAGAAAGACTCGTGAAAATTTATCCTAAGCTTATTGTTGATAATGCACACGCTTATTATGCAGAACCAAAAGGGTTTGCAAGCTTTAACAGTTTAAAAAAATTTCTGCCGGAACAGAACGGTGCAGAGCTTTTTATCGGATACGAGAACAGGAATCTGCTGCCAGATAGAACAAGACGAGAAATATTCAACAAATATCACAGACAGTTCAAGGAGACAAATCTGTTAAACATTGATATACTTCCGGATTCCTTACCGTTTTGCTATCCTTATCTTGCCTCGTCAATACAAGAAGCAGATAACCTTGTTAAAAGCCTAAAAAATTTAACCATATACAGATACTGGAATCCTCTCCCGCCGGCATTTAATGAATATAAATTCTACAGCCGGCTTGTTCCAATTCCGCTTACTTCTTCTCCAACGAGTTTACCTGCTTGTTAAATTTCCTGAAATCTGCCAGAATCTTCCAGACTTTTGCAGACCTAAATATATCGCTATACGGGATTTTACTTGCATAATAAGAAGCTAAATCTATATTGTATTTTATATCTTCAATATTACCTTCAGGGTTTCTGAGCATTACAGCTGAACTATCTCGAAGCATCCATAAAAGTTTTATTATACTATTGTAATAATTATGCTTGATTGTATTCTCATTTACACTTCTTTTGTTGTCAGGCTGCCCTTTAGAGCGTTTGTATACAAAACCGGAATTTGCTTTTTTATACTGTAAATAAATTCTTTCCAAAGTGCCGACCATCTCAAGCTGCTCATCAGGTGTCCATTCTAATGCCTGCATTTCATGCGGGATACCATTCATCCTTTTTCGGATCTCCATACTCATATCCTTGAGAGAGACCATCCGCCCCAGTATATGACGATAGTCAATCACTTCATTAAGCGGATGAGTTTTGTAAATTTTTATACTGTTATCTATAATTTTCCTGTATGTATCAGGTTTTAGAGCGCCTGAAATCAAGTTATCCGGAGTAATAAGTTTTATCAAAGTGGAAAAAATCACATTTACTAAATTTACATTTTGGGGCTCAGTTTTTCCTGTCAGCAGCTTTTTAATACCGCCAAGTATTTTATTTGCCTGGGTCTCATTAATACCATCTTTAGCATAATCCTTGACCAGATGTCCGAAAAGATAAATATTACTGTTTAGAGAACGAGAACTTGTGCTCCGGAAAAATTTATCGCACTCACTTGTAAACATATTTTTTTTAATTATATTTATCTGTTCTTTAGTAATAGCAACAGGATTTAATTTTACAGACGTTGTTTTCAAAATAATACTTCCTTACCGGTATAAAAACTTGAAAAAAATATTTTTGCCATCTGTATTTTCCTGTGTGAATGTTTGCAGCTATAGAGACTATTCACTCCTAAATTGATATCAGCCTGACTGCGAAGTTACAGTTCAGACAACCGGGCAAACCAGCCCGCTAAAGTTCCGGCATTTACCCTTTTATACGCCAATAATATTCAACAAGATAACTCACCGCATCAAACGGGTGTTCAAGAAACTTAAAATCCCTGTTGGATTTAATCTGATTATGGGTAGGAACATTAACAATGCTTGTACCTTCTTTAAACGACAGGTTATAGATATTATAAAGAATCCATTTGCACCTTCTCGGGTCGATAAATAAATGTCTTTCACCTTTAGAATTTTTAACCCTTGCATTAAAAGCTGAAATCCTGTTCAAAACAGGAGGATTATAATCTCTTAGCCTAAATTTCACATCTTCATACCCGTGATTTTTAAGCGCATTTTTAATAATTGCATAATTTGTGTACTCGCTCTGCGTGCTTCTGTTATCACCGGAGGCGTCGCCGTTTATAATAATTTCCGCCTTATGCTCCGGATACCGTCTTAAAAATTCGTCTATACACTGCTGGGTAGAAGTATTTTCAATCACAATTTCGTCAAAGAAATAAACATTCTCGTCATCTTTGTGGGCAAGCGCCCAGCACATAGGATCGACGTTAAAATCACAAGTAAGATGAAGCGGTAAATCATCCCTGTAGCGGAGGTGCAGTTTGTTTTCTTCTCCAAATCCCTTAACCACAAGTCCTGAAGAATAGTCGCCAAATTCCCCGAGAACATTTATTCTGTAGTATTCTTCATCAAAACTCTCTTTCATAGATTGAATAAAATGCGGGGGTAAATAGATATTATTAGTTGTCGGAGCAATAATTAATCTGTAATTTTCTTTCGGCTTTTCTACAAACCTCTGCCATATCCAGCCTTTATCCGGCTGGGGGTTTGTATGCCCGAAAAGACGGTACCTGAAATCCACCCAGCTTCTGCCTCTGTATGTATTTCTCAAACGTCCGAGGAGCTGTTTAAAAGAAGAATCAGTTATTTGCGACGCTTCTTCGATTTCAGCCCAGTGTAAATTTAGAGATTTAAATTTTTCAGGATCTTCAAGAGCTGAGAACAAAATCTCGGAGCCGTTAGAAAATTTGATAATTTTATCGACTTTATTATATGTGTAATCCTTATCCATCACGTATCCGAGATTCTCAAGGTGATCTAAATACGATACAAGTGTTGTTTTTCTCACAAGTTCATACTCTTTAGCTCCGACTAAACCGCGAGAACCCGGGTATTTTTTTGCAAGTAAAATTCCCAGAAGGGAGCCGCACCAGGTTTTGCCGCTCCCGTACCCGCCCTGATAAATTGCCACATCCAGTGAATTTGAATGCGGAATTTCTATAAATTCTCTTTGTTTGTCTAATAATCTATACCTTACCATAATTGTCTCCGATTATTTTTTTTCATCCTTATCATTCCAGCCGCAAAATCTCTGATAAAAATCTACAGTATTTTTCATAAGGCAGCGCTTTACAGGATTCACCCTGCTGACTTTTAAGAGAGAATCAAACACACAGCTTGAAAAATACCTGTCATTATCCACATATTCGTGATTTTCGCACAAAACATCGTGTATTAGAGACGGAATTAAAAATTTAGGATCCGTTTTTGCGCCGATATCACGCCAAAAAAGACGGGGTATTGAAGCCCCGTCCCAGCAATAATTTTCTTTTATAGAAAATTCATATTCTTTTTTCTTTTTGTAATCACAAAGTTTTACATTTAATAATCTTTTATTCTCAAAAGGATATTTTGTAATTGCCTTCTTTTCCAAAGTTGTCATTGAAGGCAGCGGATAGCGCATTTTTACGCACGGCGCCGCTGAAAAAAATATCCCCAGTTTTTTATCTTTGTACCAGGTTAACATGTTGAACTCCTTTTTGAAGTGATTAAGTGATCAGGTGATCAAGTGATCAAGAATTGTGCGTCTTGGTCACTTGGTCACTGCTTCCTTGGTCACTGATAAGTTTTGTATAATCATTCGTCTCAAAGAACTCATCAAGCTGTTCTTTAGTAAAGCCTAAAATTGTTCCGACGGCGTCAATATATGGATTCCCTCTATAAAAATTGTTAGCATTAAGCTCGATTTTTAAAGCTTTAACATCAATCTTGGTCACTTGATCACTGTCTCCTTGATCACTGATAAGCTGAATGATATCCTCAAAATCCATCCCTTTAGCTTTATATATTGCTCTTTCTACATCAGCAGCCGTAAGATTAAGCATTGCAATACGTTCAGCTTCCTTTTCAGCCAGTTCTGCTTCGTATTCGGCAGTATTGTCAACAACCTGACCGTTAACAAGCTTCTCAAAAGGTTCCAGAGCAAATAATTCGCCGTTTGCCCCTTCTTCTATCTTTCTTCCGTTTTGATGATTGTGTAAGACTATAAAATCAGCCCTCTGAGTTGACGTGTATGGTTTTTCTAATTTATATGACATAAAAAATCCTCCTGTATTTTCTTAAACAATTGACAAACAGAAGGTTATAGTAAATAATATAAATACAGTGTGGCAGCTTGCCAAGCTGACCGGATATCCTGAAGAAGTCAGAACGGTTCTTATCTATTTAGATGAGAGCCGTTTTTTAATACGCATAAAATCAAAAAGATTAAGAATAATGCTATATTGAAATTATCCATATCGACCCCCTTTCTAGTCGGGAACCAACCCGAAGTCAGAATAATAGTGTGAGCGGTTCCGTTTTAAAAAGGATATCTTTTACCCTGCAGAAACTATCCTAGCATAGTTCCCGCTGTCTGTCGAATTGTCTATATTCTTAGTATTTAAACGTATTTTATTTTTTTAACTTATATATCCGCAAGCATACCACAAACCACCGTTACTGCTGGTATCATCCGATGCAACAACAAATGAATTTACAGCCCTTGAAATCAGTATTAAACCGCAATTACTGGTCGTTCCGACTGTTGCTATGTTTGTGTCAGAAACAAAATAATCGGCTGCCGTAAAGTTTTTTAATAATGTTATGGTATATCGAGAATCGTACTTGCCGCTGCCGCGCGAACCGCCTTGCTCACACCACCCGTCTGACCATACCCTGTACCAGCTGGCTCCGTTTTTATATGTTTCTGTAACATAAGGACGGGTACAATTAGATAAATCCAGTGTTACTTTATCGTCTAATGCTTCCTGTAAATCTTCCTGAGCAAAGAGATTTCCTGTTATGTATCCCCAGTTTCCGCCATTTTGCCGGAGTACAGAAATTCCTTCTTCTGTAAGATTTGATAAAGAAGCATTAGCAGCACCTGCAAGTACAGATGTTGCTTCAAGTGCTTTTTGCGAGGCAATTTCTGCTTGTTCGGTTGCTATAACAGCTTTGTTGGAGGCTATTTGTGCATTAGATGAGGCACTCTGAATACCGGATATATTTTCAGCACAAACCCCTATGGTATTATTTCCGGTTAAATCCGCTGAAACAGCCTGAAATCCAGGATTATTCATAATGCCGTTATATGCACTTACAGAAGTTTCGGAATACTCTTTTGATAATACGGCATAGTGCTTTGAAGAATATTCAATTCCATCAACTGAAGCGTCCGTTTTATTCGCCCAGGCTCTTGCAAGAAAACTGTAATAAGCAGAGGAGTCTGCTGCAGGAACAATTTTGCCTGAATGTTCCGCTGATGTTACATCTATATTTATTATATTATTTTGTTTTCTGATTTCGACCATTATGCACCTTCAACTTTCTTTGGAAAAACCGTAATGGTGTTCTGATAACCTATAATATCATTCCCGATCAAAAACGTATTCTCCAGTCCGTCATCTGAACATTGTTTTATTCCATAGTAATATACTGCACAGGTTTCATTCTTAGGAACAATCATTAAATCCGTATAATCGCCTGTAAGCTCAAATACTACGGAAGAAGCTTTATTACTATTTACCTGCAGTTCATTTCCTACCGGTTTTCTATTTTTATCTTGTATAGCCAGATAAATAGTATAATTTTTATCAGTGCTAATTCCGTTAATAAATAAAGTTCCGCTATCCCCCTGAATTAGTGTAATATTCCCGTTTTCATCAATTCTAAAAGCCATAATATTTTCTCCTTATTTACCGCAGGCATACCAGTCAACACTATACCCCCAGCCTTTTCCGTTATGATGTGAAAACTGGGTTGCCGATTTAGCGGAGATTCCGCCGCCTTCGTAATAAATACAACGAGTTCCCAGCAGCAATGTATAATTGGTATCGCTAAACGCTTTTAAATATGTAGTTGTACTGTTTGCACTGCATACTCCGCCCTGTTCAATCCACACCCTTGTCTTTTTTTCAGAATCGGAAAAATATTCTTTGTACCACGATGCTCCGTTGAAATAAGTGTTTATGTACAAATACCCGCCAGAACTAAGACTTGTTGTTATATTATCAATACCTGTGTTTATTTCTTCTATATCAGTATTCAACTCTTCACTCATGGATGAAATTGTACTGTTTATACTTGCTATATTTGAACTTACTCCGGCATTATTTGATGTTACTGTTTCTGCAACAGAACTTATCCTGTCATCAAGATACTGAAAATTATTATTCATAACTTCCGATGATGCCAGAGCGCCGTATTCAATTTCTGTTAAAGCCATCTGAACTCCTTTCGCTGATTAATGTGTCATAAATTTTGTCTAATTTCTGATTAATATCACTTATCTGGTCTTTCATATTCCCGAATTCCGATTTTGTAATATAAACCTCCGCCACCTCCGCCAGTATCTCTCTATGCGTATGTTCAAGCATTTCAGGCGTTACAAAGAGATTGTATTGAAATATTATTGCAATACACATAAGAATCAGAGGGGTGTATTTGTATATTAAATCTCTGCTCATTATAAATCTCCTTTTAAAGAACCATAAATAGACAAGAATTTTGATAAAATATCCGCAGTTTCGTTTGCAGCTCCCGTGCTCTGAGACAATATATTCCCTTTACCGCTTGAAGTTGTTGTTGCATTACCCGCACTTGTCTGCAAAGATTGATTTTGCATATCAGAAATCACATTATATCCCTGCAGGTATGCAGACAGCAGATTATTTATCATAGCTGCCGAGTTATCTTGAGATTCTGAAAGTAATTCATTTATATAAGACGACAGTGAATTTGTATTTGCTTCTGCCAGATTGTTATACATATCTGTTGCCTGAGATGAGCGAATCATATTTCTGTTTGAAAGCGGATTTATAATATTATTCTCCAGATTCTTTAAGCTCTCGCTTGCCAGAGTACTGGTATATTCATTTAATTTTGCCTGATTAGTCGTAGAATTTAAACTCGGATTCAAATATTCATCCAATAGTGTATTCATATTTTTATTTACAAAATTGTAAACCGAATCCAGAGCAGTTCCGGGCTGAAAAGAGGCAGTAGTTCCGGAATTATTTGTTGTAGCTGTAGCATACGGATTTGTTGTTGTTGTATTGCCGTACACTGTACTCGTTTTATTAGACTGTTTTCCCATGTTCTAATCCTTTCTTCTAAACTGTTTTTACTTTTATCTTTCCGAATTCAATATTTTTGATACAAAAGTCATCCCCTTCATTTTTTGTAAAAATCGTCATTTGAAGTGTCTTAAAATACGAAGCGGGAAGCGTTTTAACTGCATTTATATCTTTGCTCGGGAAATAACTCATATCCCAGTGACCGATATCAAAATACAGAGTATTCTTTAAACTTTTTGCTTTTACATAACGGACTTTTGAAGTTGCTGAGTCATAATTCCTTACATATTCGATATAAAAGCTGTTGTTATAATACATATCAAGAGTGACTTTTGGAGGATATGAAAGTATTTTTATTGAATTTTCTATACCTAAATTAAGCGGAGAGCATTTATAAAAAGCTTCAATAAACTCTCCGTCAAAATTGTTTGAACTGTATTCCTCATAAATCTTCTTACCGCCTGAATAAAGAACTCCGCCGATTGTTGCAAAACAATTTATCTTCTGCGCTTTTCTCTTAACCCACGATTCTCTCAGGTAGTCATAAATCAAAATTGTTGAATAATTCTCATCTTCATCCGGAAGCAAAAACCAGACTTCATTCCTGTCAGAAGTTACAACAGATAAAGTTCTTATCCCGTCCAGTTTATTAAGCGGTATATTAAACAACTCCTCCTGAATATCAAGAGCAATATTTTCCCCTAAAGTTCTATCACCGTTTACAACCTGCTTGAAGGAAAAAACACCCTTCTTTGTGTTGTCATAAAAATACAACTCGGTACCGTGAAATACCAGCGCATTATAAGATGCACACCCGCCGGGGAATTCCATTGTTTTAGAGAATGTATAATCATCCTCTCTTGCTATCAGACAGGAGGAATTTGAATGAAATACAGCTAGAGTACCAAGATACGGATAAATTGCCGTTATATTTTTTACAAACTCAATATAACCGGCGGAGGTTGCAATCTCTGCATCAGATGTCGAAAAGTCATAAATATCTTCCTGTACCGAATACCACAACACCTGTCCGCTGAATACCCAGAGCCTTCCGGCAAACACAACAAGCCCTAATCCCTTGATATCACGACCGTCACCGTCTTTAATCTCCATCATCGTGACTTCGTCAAGTTCGCTGTCCTCATTGTATTTATTAAGCTCTATACTCAACATTTCTTCCCCGTTTGAAAACACCCACAAATCCGACCAGCCCTGAGTCACGTCCGTTGCGCAGGATTTTGATGTAACGCTTAGTCCCGTGACTTTTGAGACCAGAGTGCCGGACGCAGGAGAAAACAAATAAATTTTGCCCTCCTCTGAGCTTTCAGTATGGACAAAAAAATATGTGACTCCCTTCTGAATACTCTCAAATATATTAATAACTTTCTCACCTGAAGGAATATCATCACAAACGCATACATTCCCCTTAGAAGTCCTGATACCGACTCCTGAATTGACTTCCGTCGAAAATAATTCCACATTCTGCATGTCGGAAGCCGTTATCGTAGACGACGAAAAAACAGAATTACTCCGGTTTATACCGGAAAATTTGTTACATATTAACGATGTTCTCTGCATTTTAATCCTTTCTGCATTAAGCAACTATATAAAAACCCTTATCTGAATAAGGCTGAATCTTAAGAAATAATAAGAAAATCCGGATTTTTTAAACTCAATTTTACAATTCTTAACAATTAAGAGCAAAAAAGGCAATTTTTTAGAAGTTAAATACTTTATATATACATAAGA
>CALUVI010000059.1 GCA_944324185.1 Candidatus Gastranaerophilales bacterium
TTCTACGACCTCATACCGATAAAACAATAGCCTGATTATGAGGACTCCCGCACCCCTCTGTCGCCAGTTGGCTCGGTTGGGAGATTTACCATATCAGACTATCAATTACATTTTAACCCATTTTTACAGCATTTTCAACTATTCACAGGATATTTATATGTTACAATCTTACTATGATTAAATCTTTCAAATGTAAAGAAACTGAGAAGATATGGAACGAAGAGTTTTCGAAGAAACTTCCTCAAGATATTCAAAAACATGCACTACAGAAACGAAGAATGCTCCATATCGCTTCTGTTCTTGACGATTTAGAAATACCGCCCGGTAATCGCCTTGAGGTTTTAACTGGTGACAGGCAAGGGCAATATTCTATTCGCATTAATGACCAGTTTAGAATATGTTTCAGGTGGCTGGATAATCATTCTTTTGATGTTGAAATAGTTGATTATCACTAGGTTTTAGTATTTATCTTAATAAACTTTTCTTGCAGGGTTGAAATTACGTGGTACGTACTATATAATATAAATAGATGATACTTATATGGAGATGTTTTAATGGCTGAATACATTGAAGTAACAACCGTAGGTGAAATGCTCAAGGAAGAATTTATTGAGCCGTTTAATCTTACGCAAAATGCTTTAGCCAAAGCTATTTTTGTGCCGCCAAACAGAATACATCAGATTATTAAAGGTCAAAGAAGAATTACTGCAGATACAGATTTGCGCTTGACGACATACTTTGGACTTTCTCAAGGTTATTTCCTTCGTTATCAGGAAGATTATGAACTCAGGATAGCAAGACGCAATATTGCTGATGACATAAAAAAGATTAAACCAATCCAAGCATTAGGATAATAGATTCTGAATTGTGCAGCTTTTTTAGAATGTAGAATACGGTAAATCACAGATTTACCACTCCCCAGTTACTTACCGGTTTAATTTTTAGGAATAAAAAGACTTGTCATATCGACTTTTTCCAGCTTGAGTAAATTAATTTTATTTTCTATTCCGCCAGCATATCCTGTCAGACTGCCGTTTTTGCCGATAACCCTGTGGCAGGGGATTATAATTGAAATAGGATTGTGTCCGACAGCGCTGCCTACAGCCTGCGCGGACATTCTTTCAAGCCCTTTTTGTTTTGCGATTTTTTCTGCAATCTCTGCGTAAGTTGTAACTTCTCCGTAAGGTATTTTGCAAAGGATTTTCCAGACTTCCTGCCTGAAATCGGTTCCTGCCGGGGCAAGCCTAAGTTCGGAAATTTCAGGTCGTTTCCCGGTAAAATATCTTGTAAGCCATGATTTTGTTTTCACGAAAATTTCCAGGCTATCATTTTTTACAATTTCTTCATGAATAGATGCAGCAAAATATTTTTGACCATCAAGCCAACAACCGGTAAGATTTTCCCCGTCACCGGCAAGTGTTAAATTCCCGATAGGTGAACTGCATGTTGTTTTGTATATCATATTCAAATCTTAACATAAAATATAAGCATGAAATTATATTTATCATTTAGAAATATTAAATTAATTGCTCTTATGGCATTTTTGTAATATGATATTTAAGAGAGGTAGAAATGGATTTTTTTAGAAGAAACAAAAAAGTTATAGTGGGGTTTATCTTTGCCGCAGTTGCCTTATGGCTGCTAGGCGGAACTGCTATTATAGCAGTGTTAAGCATGGGGAAATAAGAATGACGCAAAAAAAAATATTAGCTTCTTTAATATTTTTCGGCTTATTGTTTAATACAGTTCTGTGCTGCAGTTCTTTAGCGGCTCAGGATCTTGAAGCAAAAAAAAGACAGACCAGAGCAAAAATTAATCATCTGAAATGGCTTGAAAGCATTGAAACTAACAAGCTATATAAAAATCAACAAAAATTAGAGAATGCAACAAATTCTCTTCAACAATCTAAATCACAAATAAAATCTGCTCAAAGAGAATTAAATGGAATGCAAGCCCAGTTAGATGAAGCTGCTGCAGAATATACAAAATTAAACAATGTCCTTGCAACACACATCAGAAAAGTTTTTAAGACCCAGCGAAAAGCTTTCTTTGAACTTTTGATTACATCGGAAGATATTAATATGCTAGTTGACAGAGTTTATTACCAGAAGATAATACTCAAAGATGATTATTCCCGTATGGCGGAAGCAAAACAAAAAGCTCAGGAAATTGCAATGCTTAAATATAACATAGAGGCAAGAAAAAGAAATCTTGAGCGTTCAGTCGCTTCTATAAATACGCAGCAGACTTATATTCAAAGAGCAATTGCAAAGAATGAGAGCATGATAAACAAGCTGAGAACCGACAGAGTTGCTTATCAAAAAGCTGAAAGGGAACTTGCAAAACAATCTGCGAGTATTGGTTCTTACATAAACAGAACTGCAAAGGATACGGACGTACATATAGCATCAAATTTTATAAAACCAATCCAGGGCAGAATAACATCACCTTTCGGCTGGAGAACCCACCCTATTTTTAACAGCAAATCCTTCCACTCCGGAGTTGATATAGGCGGTCCTAACTTAGGGGCTATCAAGGCTTCTAATTCCGGAAAAGTTATATATTCGGGATGGTATGGCGGATACGGCAAAGTGGTTATTCTTGAACACGGAATTGTTGACGGAAAACCTATGACAACACTTTATGCTCATATGAATTCTATAGCTGTATCAAACGGGCAGCGGGTTGCAAAGGGACAGACAATCGGATATGAAGGTACAACCGGTTACAGTACGGGACCTCATTGTCATTTTGAAGTAAGAGTTAACGGACAGCCTAATAATCCGTTGAATTATATATAGCAGGATATGAAATTGAAAAAAACACTAATCTCATTAATACTATTTTCTCTAATAATTGGTAATGCAGCGTATGCGGAATATTCATTTGTAGATTCTTCTGACTTCACGGGCGATGCCTTTTTTACCCCGCCGGCTTTGCAGGAAAAACAGCAGGAAGCTGCAAGGCAAACAAATGATACGGGTGTAAAGCACTCGGTTCCTCCATTAAAGAAGCTCCGTTTGAAGATTAAAAAGAAATTAAATGAGCGGCATGCAAAAAAGTATGAGCTGGCACCGACGGCTCCGCAGGAGGATGATGTTTATGCAGCAGGAACAGAAACTTCGGAGTATGCATCACAGGAAATCAAGGATGACTTTGATGAAACAATGATGCCTGATGGATTTGAAGCAGATCAGGAGTCTGTTGAAGACAATCAGAAAGTAAAAAAACATTTCTGGCAGCGAAAGCCTAAGAAATCACAGGCAGAAATTCAGGAAGAAGAAGACAATATAATTCTTGACTGCGAAAATGTTGATTATGATACGGATAATTATTGTGTTGTAGCTAACGGTGATGCGGTTATTACTTTTGTCAAGCAGGATACAACAGTAAAGGCTGATAAAATAACCTATGACCGCATGAATAACACAATTAAGGCGGAAGGTAATGTAAAAATATTAAAAAACGGTCAAACAATAAACGGTGAATATATTTTTGTTGATTTAAACGAAGAAAATGCGCTTATAGAAAAACCGATTGCCCAAACAGCAACAGTAAGCATAAAATCAAACAAAGGATATGTTTACGGCGACAGAATTATACAGGAACAGGGTGAATTGACCGTTGATAAATCTTTCCCGATAAATTTCCGCTCAATAAATACCGGTCCGAGAGTTTATCAAATGATAGTTCCGGAAGAAGAGACTCTTTCCAGTGATATGGAAAAAGGCAGAATTGCTCTTAAGGCAAAAAGTATCAAAATAAGCCAGAAGGGTGATTTAATAGTTGCTGATTTAAAAAAAGCAGCTTTATTCCGCGGAGATAAGAGGATAATAAAACTTCCGCCGGCTAAAATCTATACAAATAAGAATTTTGATTTTGTGGAGTCAGCTTCCTGGGAATTGGGCTCCATAAGAGGTCTGGGCATGTATTTAGGTCCGGGGCATGTATTTGAAATTCCGGGCGGCTCTGTATTAAAAGTAATGCCTATTTTGAATTATAATCACGGATTCGGAATCGGCGGTATTGCCCGTTACAGCAGTGCTTCTAACTGGACTCAGGCAGCTTACGGTACAGCAGACAGTAAGTTCTTGATAAGAGGTCGGCAAAAACTTGACGATCACTTATCATTACAATATGTAATGAATGACTACTCAAGAGAATGGTTTTTAGGCAGACGTCGTGCAAAGTATGGTGCAAGTATCGTTTATGAAAACGGGTATTCAAAAGAAGGTTTTCTTTTGAAAAACCAGATGTCGAGTTTTGCTCATCAGTTTGATTTTGGTTATTTTCAGGATATCGATGAGGATTCAAGCTACAAAGAACTTGGCGGTTCCGAACTTGGTACTACAAGAACAAGATACATGGCTCAGGTAAACCAGAATTTCTATTCATATAAAAATGAAGAAAAGCAGACAGCGTTTTCAATCGGTGTAGTAGGACAGTTATCTGCCGCTTTATACGGAACGGGTGATACTCAGGTTATCGGTCGTATCGGTCCGAATATGCATATTCAATATAAGCGATGGATGCAGGATATTGGTTATTTCCATTCCGCTTATGAAGATAATACGCCAATGCCGGTTTATGATTCGTACAGATACGGAAAGTCTAATATATATGTAAGAGAATATATAAGACTTAATAGGTATTTAACACTTTCCTGGTTTGGTTCAATGAACATATCAAACGATTCTCCAAATGACAAGATGTTTCAGGAAAATGCGTTCTTTATCTCTGTAGGACCGGATGATATTAAATTTAGTATCGGCTATGACTTTATCCGTGAAAATACCAGATTTATGGTGGAAGTCATGATGGATACCAAAGGAACGAAGGTTGAGTATGACAGATTGGAAATAAAACAGGATAAGAAATCACAGAAGAAATCCGAGGATTATTCGGAAGAGCCGGAAAAAGATTTCCAGCAGCCGCAGAAGGCGCCTGTTCTCCAGCATGCAGTGGTGGAAGATGTAAAGAATATGGAAGATGTTTTATAAGAATCAGTTAATTAATAAAATTATTAAATACGGAAAACTTTGCGGAGAGAAAAATTATTCTCCGGGGTATTCTGGCAATATTTCCGCAAGGTACAAAAACGACAATATGCTTATAACAACCTCCGGATCTTCTAACGGATACTTGACGAAAAAGCATATTGTACTAACGGATTTTGACGGAAACAGTCTTGAGACGGGCAAGAAACCTTCAAGTGAGAAGCTTTTGCATGCAGGAATTTACAAGCTTAGACCGGAATTTAATTTTATAATCCATGTTCATGCTCCTTATTTAAGCAGTTTTGCCTCTGCAGGTAAGGATTTGATGCAGCCTGTTATGGCTGAGAATGTATTTTATTTTGGCGGCATTCCGCTTGCTGAATACGCACTTCCTTCAACGATGCAACTTGTTGAAAATACTGTTAAATATTTTGATAAATATGATGCTGTCTTGATGGCAAACCACGGGTTTGTCGTCGGGTCAAAAACCATTGAAGATGCTTATATGAAGCTTGAGCTGGCTGAATCCTATGCGCAGGTGGTTTTGAATACGGAAATCTTAGGCGGAGCTAAATTTTTAACCGAAGATGAAGCGAAGAAAATTTTGGATATGAGATAAAAAACGAGCCCTTACATAAAGGGCTCATTTTAGATTTTATAACAATTCTTTTAAATAATTCGGAAGCGCAAATCTTGCATTGTGGTAATCTCTGTTATAGATTTTGCAAGTCTTTGTGATTGCTTCCCCTCTTCGTTCATCCCAGTATGATAGCGGTTCAACTGTTTCTGAACAGAATGCCCACGCCCAGTATCCGCCGGGATATGTCGGAATATTAGAAGTATATGTTGCACAAATCGGAAATACTTTTTTAAGAAGGTTGTACATTTTTCTTATTTCTTCTTTGTTTACAAAAGGTGATTCTGATTGTGCTGCCATAATTCCGCCGGATTTAAGTGAACGTTTTACATTTGTATAAAATTCTTCAGTAAACAAGCCTTCACCCGGTCCCATCGGATCAGTTGAGTCAATAAGGACAATATCAAACATATTTTCTTTGTCTTTAATGTATTCAATAGCGTCCTGAACCAGAATTTCACATTTAGGATTGTCCAGCTCGCAGGAAATTGTAGGAAGATATTTTTTGCAAGCTTCAATTACCATGCCGTCAATTTCACATAATACAACTTTTTCCACGGTATCGTGCTTAAGGACTTCTCTTACGGTTCCTCCGTCGCCGCCGCCGATTACAAGAACTGTTTTAGGACATTTGTGGTGCATCATAGGTATATGTGCAATCATTTCATGATAATGAAATTCATCACCTTCTGTTGTCATCATTAAATCATCAAGAGTCAAAATTTTCCCCAGGGAAGAATCTGTATCAATGATTTCAACTTTCTGGAAAGGCGATTGTTCGGAAAATAGAACTTCTTTTTGTTTAATAGCTATACCAAACCCTGCCGGGGTTATTTCTTTATAGAATTCTGTCATAGTCTTATACTCCCTGCTAAAATATGTATATGCAGGTGGAAAACTTCCTGTCCTGCCTCTTTTCCCGTATTAATTACCGTTCTGTATGATTTAAGCCCTGCTGCTTTAGCAGCTTCTTTTACCGTCATCATAAGTTTGCCCAGTAAAACTTCATCATCCAGTTCATTTAAAGATTCAACGTGTTTTCTCGGAACAACAAGCAAATGCGTGTCAGCCTTAGGATTGATATCTTTAAACACAACTGCGTATTCATTTTCATACACAAATTCTGTATTGAAATCGCCGTTTATGATTTTGCAAAAAATGCATTCAGACATGTTTTCTCTCCTTTTTAAATATATTGTACCAAAAACTTTTAAATTAATAATGTTTATCTTAATGAAACTTATAGATGGTTTAGTTTGGGATATATATTTATGTATTTTTATTAAAGGATGGTCCAGGAAAGGAGTATTAATGTCAACAGTAGAGCCAATAAGAAATATTGATGAAATAAAAAGAGTGGAAGATATTCTTGCGCATCAGAGCCAGAGGAATCTTCTGTTATTTACTCTGGGAGTAAACAGCGGTTTGAGAATTTCAGATCTTTTAGCTCTTAATGTAGGTGATGTTCATAAAAAGTCTTATATTCAAATAATAGAAAAGAAAACTGGAAAACAAAAGAAAATACCGATAAATTCAAAATTGAGACCAATGCTTGCACGTTTTACCAGCAAACGGGAAGAAGACGAGCCTTTATTTGTTTCCGCATACCAGAACAGATTAAACAGAGTTGCAGCATACTCAATAATCAAATTCGCTTGTAAATCGGCCGGTGTAGAAGCCAATGTCGGTACTCATACCATGCGGAAAACTTTCGGATACCATCATTACAGGAAATTTAAAGATTTAGCCATTCTGCAGAAAATTTTTAATCACTCCAGCCCGCAGATAACCCTTAGATACATCGGTATAGATCAGGATCAGATAGAAAGAAGTTATAATAATTTTGTTCTTTAGAGCAAAATATAGTTGTAATTAATACTCTCTTTTTGTATTATAAATAAAGGAGTATTAATAGGGGGGGGCAAGATGAAAATTTGTGTCATTGGAACAGGATATGTCGGGCTGGTTGCCGGCACTTGTCTTGCAGATATGGGAAATAATGTTATCTGTGTCGATAATAACACAGATAAGTTGAGCCTCCTGGAACAAGGTATTATTCCTATATATGAACCGGGTTTGGAAGAACTTGTTAAATCAAATACAGCAGAAAAACGGCTTGAATTTTCATCAAATTTAGCCGAAGCTGTAAAGAAATCAGAAGTATGCTTTATAGCTGTAGGTACTCCGCAGCGGGAGGACGGTTCGGCTGATTTGAGCTATGTTTTTGAAGTAGCGGAAGAGATTGCAAAAGCAATGAACGGATACAAAGTTATTGTAGACAAATCCACTGTCCCTGTCGGCACGGCAGACAAAGTAACTGAAATAATCCGTAAAAATACAACGTATGATTTTGATGTGGTTTCAAACCCTGAATTTTTGAAACAGGGTAACGCAGTTGATGACTTTTTGCTTCCTGACAGGGTTGTAATCGGTTCAAATTCAGCCAGAGCAACTGCAATTATGCAGGAGATTTATTCTCCTTACCTGAGAACCGCTAACAGAATTGTTATTATGGATGTAAAATCAGCCGAGATGACAAAATATGCCGCAAATTCTTTTCTTGCAACAAAAATTTCTTTTATGAATGAAATAGCATCACTTTGTGAAAAAGTCGGCGCAAATGCAGAGATGGTAAGAATAGGCATGGCAACAGACGGAAGAATAGGAAATAAATTTTTGTTTCCCGGAGTCGGATATGGCGGAAGCTGCTTCCCTAAAGATGTAAAAGCATTGATTCAAACAGGCAGCGAGCATGGCTGTGAAATGATGATTGTAGAAGCTGTAGATAAGGTAAATAAGAGGCAGAAAGCTAATTTTGTCAAAAAGATAGCAAGAAGATTCGGGGAAAACCTTAACGGAAAAACTTTTGCTCTCTGGGGACTGGCGTTTAAGCCTAAAACGAATGACATGAGAGAGGCTCCTTCTATATATATTGTAGAAGAACTTTTAAAGCGCGGTGCAAAAGTTATCGGATATGACCCAAAGGCAATGGATACCGCAAAGACAATTTTTGGCGGCAGAATAGAGTATGCAAAAAATTCTTATGAAGCGCTTAGAGGAGCTGATGCAATGCTTCTGCTTACCGAGTGGAATGAATTCAGACGTCCGGATTATGATAAGATGGGAAATTTATTAAAGCAAAAAATAATCTTTGACGGCAGAAACCAGTATGACAGAACCAAACTGGAATCAAAAGGTTTTGAATACCATAATATAGGAGAGAAGGAATAATAAGTATTTACAATAGAGTACGGTTCTAGTAGAATAAGAAAAGAATCTGCCTAGGCAAAAAAGTAAAGAGGGGTGTCCGAGCGGTTTAAGGTGCAATCTTGGAAAGGTTGTGTAGGAGCAATTCTACCGTGGGTTCGAATC
>CALUVI010000060.1 GCA_944324185.1 Candidatus Gastranaerophilales bacterium
TCAGCAGCTTCTAATAAAGTTAATTTTTCAATTGATTCTAAAATTGCTTCAATACTCATTGTTTTTCTCCTTTTATTCTAATTTGAGTTGTAATACATTTTGTTTTTTTGAGTAATTATAGATTAGTAGTTAAAAAACTGCTAAATATATATTTACCCCTATTTACCCGCCTAAGCGGATTTTTGGTCTCTGACAGCTGCAACAGCTCTAACAAGAGATGACATAACAGCGTTGACAGAGTTTGCGATACCTGATGCAGGTGAATTGATGCATCCAAGCATTTTTGCGTAAAGTTCTTCTCTTGAAGGAAGATCTGCAAGAGCTTTTGCTTCAGCTGCTGACATCAATTGACCGTCCATAGCTGCAGCAAGGATTTCGCATTTCTTTGTTTCTTTAATAAACTGAGATAAAGCCTTTGCAGGTGCTACCTGATCTTTGTAACCAAAAGCCAGAGCTATTGATCCTTTCATTACATCAGCAAGCACTTCATACGGAGTGCCCTGAATAGCAATTTTTGCAAGGGTATTTTTAGTAACCATATAGTCACCGCCGTCTTTTTGAAGAGCACGTCTCAATTTTGTGATTTCTTCAACAGACAACCCGTTATAATCGGTAACAATTGCAACTTGTGCTTTATCTATTTTTTCCTTGATAAGTGCTACCTTATCTTGTTTGAAAGCTTTTGTTGACATTTTTTGCTCCTTTTGTGTTTCCAGATACTCTTATTTAAAGAGTTTTATATAATTTTCGGATTATTTTCCGATCGACCTTTATAAACATTAAAAAAGATTTTGCAATCTTCTTTATAATCGCAAAATCCAACATTACTTAAGCTATTTATATTCTTTAAGTTTTGAGTGCTTTCCGAGAATTACCGGCTCAGTTATTTCAGTCCATCTATTTTCTGAACCCTGCGCCTTCCCTGTTTTTGGCACCCCTGGATAATCTCGGCTAGCCTTTTTCAGATTAAATCCTAACATAAGGATACTAACTGTCTGCGATTATGTTAGAAGTTTATCAAAACCATATTTATATGTCAAGAGAATTGTAAAGTTATATTTTTCTGACAGCCCGAATCACTGTCCAGTATCCGCCTCTTGATACTTCATAATCCGTAAAATCTTTGTCCAGACGTTTTATAAGCGAATTTTTGACTTCTGAAAAAGTAAGAAACATCTCCGGAATTTTCGGATTATTTTTATTTGCAGAAATAAATTTATCATCAAAAAAACTTACACTATCCAGAAATACAACAGAGACGCTTTCTCCTGCGGGAATCTCAGAGAGAATTTCTGCCGGATTATCTTTATATATATGCCTGTTGCTTTTACTTATGTATAAGAGTTTTTTATTATCTACATTTGCGTAACGGTAGAACCTATCCGGCTCATAATAGGTAAACAAAATATTTTGAGAATTTTGCTTATTAAGAATATCTCCTACAATTTTATGCCCCTCATACCGTTTAAGTTTCGTTACATAATGAGGGGTAAAATATGCACCCAGATGACAAATTACAAACAGGGAGAGTAAAATTATTCCCGTACGTTTCATTCTGTCAAACCCGAGAGCAACAAACAGAATCAAGATAGGCAGAATTTCTATAGAATACTTTGTTATAAAAACCAGTATTCCCATTGAAGCAGCAACCGATAGAGCCAAAACAGTTCCCGCCGCAACAAGAGCCAAACCGCGTCTTATACCCGCAGCCATGCCGGCTAACGCAATAAGTGTCGGCACAGTAAGCCACAAAGCAAGTGATTTATTGTAGAAAAACACGGGCGGAGCATTTACATTATTTGTCAGAATAGGAGAAAAATAATCACTGAACAGGAATAGAATATTTGTATAAGAAAAATTTCCCCACCACTGGGACGCCGGCATCATTCTCAAAAAATTAACAGGAAGCTTTAAAAATGCAATAATTGTAATAAACATTAATATCAAAACTATTGAAAACTTTTTCTTTTTTATAACCACATATAAAAATGAAAAGAATACGTAAAGCGCCCCTATTATGTGAGTAGATAGAATAAGAATATTGGAGACAATATATCCTGCAAGACTCTGCCAGTCATTCTTTCTTAAATACTTTATTGTAAACAAAAGCGAAAGCGCTGAAAATAGAAACAGAAGTGAATAGAACCTGACTTCCTGAGAATAGTACACAAGAAAAGAGAGAACAGATGTTATAATTGCGGCAAAATATCCGGCTTTTTTAGAATACTCTTTCCCTGCAAGGTACATAACAGGTATAGCAATTACTCCCGGAAGAACGGAAGTAAGTCTCAGAACTGTATCCGAACAATTGGCAAAAGGCTTTATATATAAATAATACAGAGGCATGTGGCACTGTTTAACAACTTCCTGCCAGAAACCTTTAAAAAGCGGAAATGAAGATACGTACCAGCTTACGTACTCATCATTCCAGAAACCCTCCGGCTTCACTATGTTAGTAAGCCTCAGTAATAATCCCAGTATTATTATATAAAACACTCTTTACCTGCTCTCCCGATTTATATATAATATTTTACATGGCAAAGCTTATTATTCAAATACCTTGTTACAATGAAAAAGATACTCTGCTAACAACGCTTAATGATTTACCGAAAACTGTTGACGGAATTGATGAAATAGAAGTTCTTGTTATAAATGACGGTTCTACGGATAATTCGGCGGAAATAGCAAAGAGCTGGGGAGCTTCCGTTCTTGATATCAAGCCTAACAAAGGACTGGCTAACGCCTTTAGATGCGGTCTGAATGAAGCTTTAAGAAGAGGAGCAGATATTATTGTAAATACAGACGCTGACAACCAGTATTGCGCTGATGATATAGAAAACATTGTCAAACCGATTCTGGAAGGCAAAGCCGATATTGTAGTCGGGGCGCGTGATATTTTCTCAATAAAAGAATTCTCGCCTCTAAAGAAGGTATTGCAAAAGTTAGGCTCCGCAATTTTAAGACTTTTCTCCTCTACAAAAGTACAAGATGCTCCGAGCGGATTCAGAGCATTTTCAAAACATGCAGCTATAAGAATAAATATTTTTGATAACTACACCTATACAATGGAAACCCTTTTACAAGCTAATGCAAAAGGACTGAAAGTCATCTCTGTTCCTATAAGAGTAAATCCGAAACTCAGGGATTCAAGACTGGTTAAAAACATTTTTGATTATATGTACAAGTCCATGAAAACAACTATCAGGATGTTCATTGTCTACAGACCGTTCAGGTTCTTTATTACTATTGCAGGTCTGCTTGGAATTGCCGGAATTATACTGGTGATGAGATTTTTATATTATTTTACCCTGGGCTCAGGAAACGGTCATATACAATCACTGATTTTTGCGGCAATGTTTTTGATTTCAGCCGTACAGCTTGGTGTAATTGCCGTTGTAGGAGACCTGCTTTCCATAAATAGAAAACTGCTTGAAGATGTACAGATAAGATTAAAAACATTAGAATTAAAAAAATATGAGCAAAGAAAAAACCACTTTTTCAAGTGGCAAAGAAAGGGAAAAAGGGGAAGGGAAAACTTCTCTTAATATTTACACTTATTAATTAACTGAATATACCGAAAGTTCTTTCAATGTTATCATCTCTTACTTTCTCTATAGATTCCATTTCTGTAGTAATAGATGTTCTTTCGGTTTCCAGATTACTCAAATCCTGATCAAACTTGGTATCTTTAGTATTTAGGACATCAAGCTCATGTTCATACTCAGCTTCAGCCTTCTTTAAGTCTGTTTCATCCTGAACTTCCTGCAGATAATTCGTATTTGAGCTGGTTGCAACGCTCGTTTCCTGCCATTCATTCTTATTTGTATTATATACGTTAATAGTAACCCTGCCGGATTCTACCATTTTATTAAGCCATTCATTGCCTTCCTCTCCGGATTCATATTGAGGATCAATTTCCTGGCAGCCTCCGGCGTCCTGTATACGTTCAAATAAATTTACATAAAAATCAAACTCTGCCTTAGGAAACTCTTCCGGAAATTCTGTATTAAACTCTGCTGTAGATGAATCTGGATCTGTATTTGTCTCTTCATTTTTATTTAATCGCATGTATTTATATATTTCAGAGCCATATTCATTATATAAAACATCTCTAAAATCTTCTAAGGCTGCTTTTTGATCACTCGTCGATGCGGATTCGGAATCACAGGTTTCCGTTAAATTGTCATAAGCTTGCTTTAATTTATCATTCTCATCATAATGATTTTCAAAAACAATTCTTTCAACATCTGTCATAAACAGATTACCTAAGCCGTTACTTGCAGTGCCGTCACCGTAATCTTCACCTGAAATCCCTATACCGATTTCCGCACCCATCGTCATTCTATCATCATAATATCCGCCGTCATCATACCAGGCAAAATCTTCCCCCATACCTAACATCGCATAGGCAAAAGCATATTTATCAGTATTATAATCCTCATATACTGCGGCAGTTTCAGCGCTTACAATTACTTTTCCCGTATTTGTATCTGTTAAGGAATACTGTGCAAATCTGTTTTCATTATAAGTACACATCGTCGCAAAACTTGCATCAACAAAGTTACGGGTACCATCACCATTATTAAAGGCAACCTGAATTTTTGTTGCATCTAAAGCGTCAATATAGTCCTGATACAACTGATCTTTCTGAGTTGCAAGCGCAATTTTCTGGTTCATGATGTTTTGAGCTTTATACTCGACATCATGGAGCCGGCTCGTTAGAGTTAATAATCTAGCTTGTGACGCTGCCATTCCCATTGTGTGTACTTGTCCTTTACTTTTTTTCCCTTGTTAATATGTATTACGGCATTTTTATTCAAAAACTTTAATAAATTTGAAGAATTTTTACAAAAGTTTACAAAAAATCGAAGCTATGTAAAGTTTTGTAACGATTTTAACAAGTTGTGAAATTAGAAAAGTTTTATATACTTTATATATATGTAAGATGTAAATAATATAAAAGATTTAATCCCTAAATCCCTTCCTAACTAATTTTCCCAGCTTCTCGTCCTCGAGAAGTTTTTTTTATGTGAAGGGTTGCTGGCGAAACTACCAGATTTGCATCATTGCGGGGGTAAATGAATCGTGTTGGTAAGTAAGACTACAAACTTAGTGTCATTGCGAGGGAATAATCATTCAGCCCGAAGCAATCCGGAACAAATTTTGCAATTAAAAAATGTAGGTTGGGTGAAACCCAACAATAACTTATCCTTCAAAACTTATCCTTCAAGTGTTTTGAAAAACTCTTTGTTGTTATCTAACGTATCTTTGCTTGCAACAATTGAATAAACCGGCGGATTTTTGAATATTTTATCCGCAAAATCAACTATATCCTGCCTGGTAATCTTATCTATTTCATTGAATAGTTGATTTGTATAAGTTATTCCGTATTTTGAATTAAGTCCGGAATTAATAGCGCCTAGTTTTGATCCGGTTCCTTCGTTATTCAGGAGATTGGCTTTCATGGATAGCTTGGCGTTTTCAAGGTCTTTGTCCGTAAAATTCCCGCTTTTTAATTCATTAATCTGTCTGTTGAATCCGTTGATTGACTTCTTCACGTTATCGTAAGAAATTTCACCGATTTCTTTGTTGTCGGTTGTTGTCAGTATATTGCAGGAAATTTCTCCGCAATCGCCGGTTTTATCAACTGAAGAATAAACCGAATACGCAAGATGGTCTTTTTCTCTAAGCGTATTAAAGAGCCCGATGCTTGAATTTGTGAGGATTGAGTTTGTAATCTCAGCCAGAGCGGCTTCTCTGACGGAACTATCGCATTGGAACTTATAAACCTGCATAATATCAGCCTGCGAGTGGTTGTTAGCTTTAGTTATAACAACAGGTTTTGTGTTTTCTTTATAAATTTTAACGGTTTCTTTCTTGTTTGGAAGTACATTGTGTAAACTTCCTGTCGTATTTAAAACTTCTTGTTCCGCTTCCGGAAATTCTTCCGGAATATTTGCGGTAATTATTCCTCTTGAGTTTTCAAGCAGGTATTTGTGGCAGTCTTTTACATCCTCAAGGGTAATGCTGTCTAAGTTTTCAAGAATTTCTTCTTCAGAAAAATCATACGGATTGTTTTGGCTGTCGTAGTTTAAATAAAGCCTGTATGCGCTGTCTTGAGCACGTGTAAGATAATCTCTAATCCGCTCTTTTGCTTTTTTGAGGTTTTCTTCCGTAAATGCCGGCTCATACAGGAGTTTTTTTGCGTTCTCAAAAATCAGATTTCTGTTTTCATAAGTGCTGTCAGAGTAGATTTTAAGTTTTGATGCCGAAACAGAAGCGCTCAGAGAAAGATTGTTTTTCTCTTCAAACCTTTCAAATTCATTTTCCGGCATGGAAGCGGTTCCCATTGTATACATTTCACTTAATACATCAATAACACCGGCTTTTTTATTGTATGGTTTATCAAGATAAAGCGCAATATTGTATTGAATATTACTGCTTTTTGTTTTGTAAAGTCCGGCATTAAAATTGTTATCAAGTGTATATTCGCTTGTATTACTCAATTTCAAAGGCTCACGCTTGCCTTTAAAAGAAATTGTATTATCATTTTGCGGATGAACAAGAGTAATGGCAGCTTTATTCAGGTCAAAATATTTCTTTACACCATTCAACACTTCCTCCGGAGTAATGGAATTGAGAATTGTCTCATACTCTGTTATGTACTCAAGATTGTTATTTAAAAGCGCATTTCCTATAATATCATTTACATCAGACGAGTATTCAAACCGTCTTTCTTTAGCCCTTAAAATTCTTTGCTTAATCTCGTTTAAGCTTTCATTATCAGGTTTTTGAACATTATTTATACTGTCAAATATTGTTTTTAAAACTTTTTCGCTGTTTTCTTCCGCACTGTTTGCCGCAAGATAAACGAGGCGCGGACTGTTCGGGTTTGTACTGATTTTTTCGCTTTCTATAAAAGGAGTCGAATTGTACTTCTTTAAGTTCTGATTTAGCCCTGTAGAATAAGAAAGCATATAGGTTTTAGCCAGATCAAAAATTATCCGCTCTCTCGTATCAGTGTTTTTAGGTCCGGCAAAACCGAGAATTATTTCCGTAGAACGGGCTTTGTCGCTTACAAAATCTTTCCTTACGGTTTTATCAAGCGGGGTTAACTTTTCATCAAACTTTTTGCCTTGCGAAACTTTTTTAGAATTAAAATTTTTAGCCGCAAGCTGAATCGCTTCTGCAGGGTTAACATCTCCGGTGATCACAAGACACATATTATCAGGCGTATAATATGTGTTGTAATAATCAAGAATATCCTGTCTTGTTAGATTTTGAATGTGTTTAACGCTTCCTCCGACCATCTCGTCTGCCGGATTTTTAATATTGAAAACAGAGCGGACAGTCTGATCGAGCGCAATTGTCTGCGGATCATCAAGAATCATATTGATTTCAGAACAGACAGGGAACTTTTCTTTGTCAATCATATCCCGGGAAAGTTTTAAATCCTCGCTCATAGCAGCAATGATTTTTATCTGCTTTTCTAAATCATTTTGCGTTAATTGCGGAGTCGAGTTTACATAATCTGTGACGGCATAATTTGTACTTGCATTAGCCCAGCCGCCGAGTTCGTCTATTTTTTTAAACGAATCTCCGACTTCAAGCTTAATGTGTCCGTTTTCTCCGTTTGTGCCGTTGAAAGCCATATGTTCAAGAAAATGGCTGATACCTTTTATGTCAGAAGTCTCATTCATAGAACCGACGTTGACGTAGTTTTTAACAACGGCAGGCGAGCCTTCCATAGGAATAATTGCGACTCTTTGCCCGTTAGCAAGCTTGTACAAATGGAGCTTAAGCCCGTTATCCAGATTTTGTTCTGCAATTTTTCTATATTTTTGCGGAACTTTTATACTATAGTCAGGCGAAACTGCAGGAAGCTCATTAACCTGCTGATATTCTTGCTTTTTTTGCGGGTTTGTAACTTCCGGTTTTGATTTAAAAAACACACTATGAATACTGTCGACTTTCATAACCATATTATATAAAAAACATTATCTCTGAAAAAATTGCGTATTTTTGACACTTTTTTGTAACATTTTTTTAACAAAGCGTTATCAATTTCTAAAATGTTGCATATGTTGAATATATTTCGACCAAAGAGCGCTGCCGCGGCTCTCTCCCTGAATGAGGGAGAGATGGAGAGGGTGATGGTTATACAAAAAATCAGCACCCATCCTAACCTTCCCGGGGTAAATATATTGGTTTGGTATGTAATACTACAAGCAGGATGTATTTATTCGCGGAAGGAACGCGCATGTGTCGCTCAATCAGCGCATTTCCCTCGCCCCTTGTGGGAGAAGCGGATTTGCGGACGGACCTAAGTCCGGATAACGAACGGATTGAGCCAGCAGGAGCTTTGCTCCGAAGGCGAAACTCCGAGAGCGTGGAGCAAATCCAAGACAGGGAAGAATTTCAAGTTGAGCCGGGGCGAAACTTAGAAATTCGGGTGAGGGGTTAACCCTCGTTTAAGATTGCTTCGGGCTGTCCTGGCTACTCCCTCGCAATGACGCTTCTTTTTATCTTTTCCGCCCAATTATCTACGTGCTTGGGGGGAATACTTTAATCTTGTAGTTTTTATTTATGTTTAGTAGTTATAACTTTTGTCACCCGCCCAGAGGTCTACGTACGGGAGTAAATACTTTAAATCTGTAGTTTTACCATTGAGGAACACCGGTAGTTTTGAATCCGACTTGTAGTATCACCAATGTGTTCCGACCAATAGTCTACGTGCGGGGGTAAATACTTTAAATCTGTAGTTTTACCATTGAGGAACACCGGTAGTTTTAAATCCGACTCGTAGTATGACCAATGTGTTCCGACCAATTATCTACATACGTAGCACTAGGCGATGAAGTTGTTGCCGAATCTGTTAGCGCCGTAGAAGAAAGATTCCTGCATAACCTGCTGGAGA
>CALUVI010000061.1 GCA_944324185.1 Candidatus Gastranaerophilales bacterium
TAAGCGTCCTTAGTTCAGTTGGTAGAACGTCGGTCTCCAAAACCGGATGTCGAGGGTTCGAGTCCTTCAGGGCGCGAATTATATGAGAATAGGTAATTAAAATGAACGACACTTTTGAAACGGCAAAGAAGAATATAGTTACATATTTTAAAGGCGTAAGAACTGAATGGGGCAAAATTACATGGCCTGAAAAAAATCAGGTTGTTGTTGAAACAGGATTTGTTGTTGCAATTGTGTTTATATTCACTGTTTTTATTTATGTTGTGGATATTATTTTTAATGCATTGTTATCAAAGTTATAATTTGAAGGGTAAAAATAATGACTGAAAAAGATGAAAATATTATGAATGAAGGAACAGCGGAAGAAACTCAGGAAGCTGAAAGCAATAAGTCTTCTGACAAGAAGAACCAAAAACGCTGGTATATTGTTCACACTTATTCAGGTTACGAAAACAAAGTAAAGAGCAATCTTGAAAAACGTATTGAGTATATGAATATGGGAGATAAGATTTTCCGTGTAGAAGTTCCGCAAAAAACTATTACCCAGATAAAAGGCGGAAGAAAGCAGGAAAAAGAAGAAAAGATTTTCCCCGGCTATGTGCTTGTTGAAATGATTATGGATGAAGACAGCTGGTATGTTGTACGCCATACTGCAGGTGTTACAAAATTTGTAGGCTCAGCTAAAAAACCGATTCCTGCAAAAGACAGTGAAATTAAGAAAATTATTCACAGATCTACTGCACAAACTCAAAAGGTTGAAATGGATGTTAAGGTTGGCGAAAAAGTCAGAATCATATCCGGACCGTTTGCAGAGTTTGTCGGAGATATTACTGAAGTTTACCCTGATAAGGCTAAACTCAGAGCTATGGTTTCAATTTTCGGACGTGAAACTCCGGTTGAATTAGAATACAAACAAATACAAAAATTGTAGATAACACATCTTGCGCTTTCTCTCTCTTTAAAGGGGAAGGGTGAGCCCGTAAAGGGACTTAAATTGTACTAATAACGTGGAAGGGGATGCCCCCCGTTAGTACCACGAAAGGAGAACAAAATGGCAAAAAAAGTAGTAGGAAAAATTAAACTGCAAATCGAAGCAGGTAAAGCAAATCCGTCACCTCCAGTTGGTCCGGCTTTGGGTCAGCATGGTGTTAATATTATGGATTTCTGCAAACAGTTCAATGCAAGAACTGAATCTCAGGCAGGATACATTATCCCTGTTGTTATTGATGTATATGAAGACAGAAGCTTCACTTTTGTTACTAAATCACCTCCGGCTCCGGTTTTGATTAAAAAGGCATTAAACTTATCAAAAGGTTCTGCAGTGCCTAACAAAACTAAAGTTGCTGAAATTACAAGAGAACAATTAGAAGAAATTGCAAAAATCAAGATGAATGATTTAAATGCTACTTCTATGGAAGCTGCTGTAAACATGATAAAAGGCTCTTGCAGAGCTATGGGTGTTACTGTAAAAGAGGGCTAAGGGGTAATAAAAGGTAAAATATAATACTGGTTAAATTACCTCCCGTTTTACTGTTACACACGTATGAGTTACAAATAAATTAATGGAAGGACTTTTGTCCGCTAATACCATGAAAGGATAAGAAAATGTCAAAATTAACTAAAAAACAAAGAAAGCTTCAGGAACTGTTAGCAGATTTCCAACAACCGGCTAGCGGTCGTGATGCTCTTATAAAATTACAGGAAGTATCTAAGGAAGTTGCAAAGTTCAACGAAACTGTTGAATGCCACATGAGATTAGGTATTGAAGTAAAACATGCTGAACAGCAAATCAGATCAACGGTTGTATTACCGGCAGGTTTGGGTAAAGAAGTTCGTGTTTGCGTTATTGCTAAAGGTGCTAAGGTTAATGAAGCAAAAGACGCAGGCGCTGATTTCTACGGAACAGAAGATATCATTGATAAGATTGCAGGCGGCTGGTTTGAATTTGATACATTAATTGCAACTCCTGACTGTATGGGTATGTTGGGTAAATTAGGTAGAGTATTAGGTCCAAAAGGCTTGATGCCAAACCCTAAGACCGGTACAGTTACTTTAGATATTGCAAAAGCAGTTAAAGATGCTAAAGCAGGTAAAGTAGAATTTAGAGCTGACAAGCAGGGTATGATTCACTGCCCGATTGGTAAGGTTCAGTTCTCTAATGAAGATTTAGTAAAGAACTACGGAACACTGGTTGATGCAGTTCTCAGAGCTAAACCTTCTGCAGCAAAAGGAACTTATGTTAAGTCAATTTATTTGACAACAACAATGGGACCTAGTATCAAGATTGATTCTAAGAATCTGCAGGCAGAAGTAAAAGAAATTGTTGGTTGATATTTACGGCTAATCGAAAGATTAGCCTTTTTTTTATATTGAATCAGAACACCCATTCTCGTATGAGAATGGGTGTTATTATAATATTATAACTTTATGCAAATTCTCCTTTTGGAGGATTGGTTTTGGGTTTTGTCGGTGTATTATTGACGGATTGCTTTTTAATGGTTTTCTTTGGCGTTTCAAGTCTTCTTATTTTTTGTTTAAGCTGGGAATTTTCTCTCTTAAGCTGCGCGTTTTCTTCTTCCAGCGCTGTCGTTGTATTATTTGCAACTTCACTGTTGGCTTTGAGTAATTTAGCATATTCAACTTCTTCTGCTGAATATTCTCCTTCTTTATTTTCTATTACATGATCCAGTACGTTAACTTCTGCACTATCATCAATTTTATTAGGATCTCCAAAAAAGCTCATAGCTTTGTCAATCATATCTTTTACACCTATGCTGATGTTTTGTTTTAGTAATTCTATTTTGGATTCGGTAATTTTTTCTTTTACATACGCTATATTGGCATTTCCGCTTACTTCTCCGCTATTAAGGTATTCTCCTAATTTTTTTAATTCCTCACTGTTAAAACCTTTTTGTTGGTCGCTATTTTCAATATTTTGCACGTATTGAATAACTTTCTGGGAAACTTTGTTGATATCATAGTTTGTCATCATGTACTCCTTATATACTTACAAATAGTATAACGGCATATTTTTCTAAAACTTTAGTAAATCTTTACAAAATTTAACAAAATTTAGTGCTAGAATTATTTTACTGAAAATAGCTAGAACGTCAGGTTTTACCTGACAATAACCGGTAGACTTTAGTCTGCCGTCAAAAGGAGATAAAAATGAAAATCAGAGCGAGTCATATTTTAGTAGATACAAAAGAGCAGGCAGAAAATTTACTTCTGGATATTGAAAACGGGGTTCCGTTTGAAGATCTTGCAAAAGAATATTCCAAATGTCCGTCCGGACGTGATGGCGGAGATTTAAGATGGTTTGGTAAAGGTATGATGGTTAAACCGTTTGAAGATGCAGCTTTTGCTCTTAAAAAAGGTGAAGTCTCTCAGCCAGTAGAAACCCAATTTGGCTGGCATTTGATTAAACTGACAGATATTGATGAATAAACAGCTATTAGATATTTGATACGGTAAATCACAGATTTACCACATCCTACATCTTCATTGCGTCTAATATTCGCCCCTCCCTCTCGCCCAATAACCGCGCTTACCTCCCAAGTTGGGGAGGTCGCAGTTGTGCGAACGCCAGTGAACTACAAATGCGGGTGGGGATTAAATAACGTAAAGTACACCCCCACCCTAACCCTCCCCGCCGGAGAGGGAACGCGCGTTGTCGTTCGATTAGCGCATTTACCATCTCCGCTATAATTCCAGTCATTGCGAGGGAACAGCCGTTTAGCCCGAAGCAATCCCGAACGATTTTTGCAATTAAAAAGGGAAAGTGTGTTATACTTTAATGTATGAATGAATTATTAAAAAAACTCGGTGTTGATTATTTGCTGGTAAACTCTACTAATGAGTATTTAGTCGAATATCCGGCTTTATCGGAGAATGCGAGATATACATTAACCGGTTTTTCCGGCTCAACCGGTGACGCGTTGGTTTGCGAGGATAATATTTACCTTTTTGTTGACGGAAGATACCATACTCAGGCAGATATGGAGGCAAAAGAAGGTGTTACTGTTGTAAAACTACAGCTCGGACAGAAGCAGGACGATGAAATAAGAAAAATTATTAAACCTGACAAAGTTTTGGCAATAGTATCTAAAAAAGTCTCACAAAGCCGGCTGGAAGGGTTTAAGGGTTTTAAAATTAAGCTTCTGGAAAATGACCCTGTAAATGATTTTACGGAGCCGCACACGACTCCTGCGGTGAAGGCTATGCCGCCAATAGAACTTATTCCACAAAAGCCTGTTTTTATAACGAATTTGGAAGAGGTGTCATACCTTACAGGTATGAGGGATTTTTCAAAAGACTGCTCTTCAAAAATCTGGGCGAAACTTTTTGTTAACAAAAATGAGCGCAAATTATTTACGGATAACAAAGAGTGTGAAGAGTTTTTGAAAAGTTATACAGAAGAGCTTGTTGTTGATAAATCTTCAATAAATGCCTATGATTATGCTTTAATTAAACATCCAATATCTAAACCTTCTGAAATAAAGCTGTTGAAGGCGGTTAAGACGGATGAAGAGATTGAAGCTTATAAAAAAGCATTTGAACGTACGGATGAGGCTGTATTGGCAATAAGAGAGTATATTGAATCCAATGACAACCTTTCCGAGTACGATATTGCCAAGCGCTTGAGAGAAGAATTTATCAAATACGGTGCAAAATCATTGAGTTTTAATTCAATTGTTGCAATTAATCAAAATTCTGCACTCGCTCATTATGCAAAGAATGCAAAAGATGTTATTTTAACAAAAGGTTCTCTTGTTCTGATTGATTGCGGGGCGTATTATGAAAGCGGTCTGGCAACTGATATTACAAGAGTATTTGTGAAAGGAAAGCCTTCCGGATTACAAAAAGAAGTTTATACAACAGTTTTAAAAGCATTTCTGAATGCGTATAATGCTAATTTTAATACAGGTTATGAATATGATAAATTAGCGCATTCAATACTGGATAATAAAATAGAAGGATTTATTTTTTCTCATGGTCTCGGGCATGGAATCGGCATAAATGTTCACGAAGCTCCGCCGGCACTTAATCAAACAGAGATTGCACATACAAAAATTCAGGACAATATGACTTTTTCAATTGAGCCGGGGCTTTATAATCCGGAGTATTTCGGTGTAAGGCTTGAAAATTCCTGCTATATGAAAGAAGGTAAGATACATTCTTTTGTAAAAATGGGATATGAGGGCAAAATGATTGATTATGCTTTACTGTCAGAGCAGGAAAAAGAATGGCTGAAGGAATTTGAAATCTTATGAAAATAACGAGTGTTAACAATGAACTTGTGAAAGAAACTGCTAAATTATTGCAGCGAAAGTACCGTGATGAGATGGGTTTGTTTCTTCTTGAAGGTGATAAATGTATTGAAGAAGCCATTAATTCAGGGCTTGAGATTGAGAAAATTTTTAAACTTGAAGGGTATGAAAAGTTTCCGGACTCAATTGAAACAACAGAAGCGGTTCTCTCTAAGATTTCATCAACCGCGACTCCCCCTAAAGCAGTCGGGGTTGCGAAGCAGCTAAAACAGAATTGGACAGAAGATTATAAAAAAGTTGTTCTTTTAGAAAATATAAAAGATGCCGGAAATCTTGGTACGATTTTGCGGACTTCTGCCGCTTTTAGCGTCGATGCTGTTATTTTGTACGGTGATACGGTGGATTTGTATAATCCTAAATGCGTACGCTCGTCAGTCGGAAACTTATGGAAGCTGCCGGTTTTTAGTGTAAATGATTTTTCAGAATTGGAAAGTAAATTTAGTGGTTTTGAGAGAGTCGCAACTCTTCCGAAGGCAGAAAATACAATATGGCTTAAAGATTATCAGGCGCCGGATAAAAACCTTATAATGTTCGGGGCAGAATCTACAGGGCTTAGTGATGAATTAAAAAACTTTGCTACCCAAAACGTCACAATTGAAATGGATAGCAAAGTCGAATCTTTAAATTTAAGCATTTCTGCCGGTGTTATTTTGTATGAGATTTTTAGAATGTGTATCTGATACCAGCCTGTCCCTGATACATATCACCATTGGCAACAAATGAGAAGTTACTGTTTTTGCCGAATTTTACTTCTGCTGAAACTGTAGGAGTAATATAGCCTGTTCTTATATTTTGATTCTTTTGGTAACTATAGGCTGCATTAAGCTCTACTTTTTCGGGTTTTCCGCCATTTATTGAAAATTCAATGCTTTCATTGTTGCTAAATTGATGGTTAATATCAGGAGATGTGCTTTTGCGCATACCGCCTTCAACTCCTAATCCTAATTTAACAATATCATTTTGGTAGGTTAATTCTGCCTGCACACCTACTCTGTTTTCGCCAGGTTTCCAGGTTGAACTTTCTTGCTGAAAACGCCCTAAGGAGAATGGTACGTTTTCATATTCACCTGTTGCTCCGTTTTCTACAGCAATAGTACCGCTGGTTCTTGTATCAAATGTTGTTGTCAAAGAATTAGCTTTTAAACTTTTTGCCGCCTGCGCTTTTGCTGAAAGGTCTAATCCGAAGTTTTTACCTAAATCAAATTCATGCCCTGCCTCTAATTTCCCGCTTAGTGCTGTACCGACTCCGGCTTCTCCTCTTAAATAAGTCCCTTTGTAGCTTACCTCTCCTCCAAGTGCTGCTCCTATGTTAGAAAACTTTTCATCAGCCGGATTCTTAATAATTCCTCCGTTTGCCTGTGCATAGCCGTTTACTTGTACTCTTTCTCTGCTTTCTGTAACTTCTCCTGACATAATTACTCTTCCTTTCTTTCTTTCGTGTTTTACGTTTGTAATAATATAAAGTTTTTTGTGAATAAAAAATTGCTTACTTATATGATGAAATACATCATATTTATATAAAAGATAGAAATAACGCGACATTACAGGTTTACAAAACTTCATATATCATGATTTAGAAGTTCATATTTTGTTACAAAGCAGATGTTTTGATTCAAAAGGATAATTATGGATTTAAAAAAAGAGTTAGGTGAAAAAATTAAGCGGTTTCGGAAAATAAGAGGTTTGACTCAGGAGCAGTTAGCAGAAATGATAGATATTTCTGCAAGAAATCTCAGTAATATTGAGCAGGGAATCAGCTTTGCAAAAGCAGAAACTCTTGAAAATATACTTAAATCATTAAATATATCAACGCAGGATCTTTTTTCAAATAATCATATTAAATCAAATGAAGAACTTTTGAATGAAATTAACAAGTATGTCGAACTGGCGAAAAACGATAATAAAAAGCTTGAGTTGATATATAAAATATTAAAATCTGTTATGGAAGAAGTTTAGCATTGTGTCAGCTGCAATCTTAAAAGTAGTATGGAGGGAAAAGCGTAAGCGTTTTCACCGGAATAAGGAAGTTTTCGTTGGGTTTCACCCAACCTACGGTTAGTGACTGGTAAGATCCAGAAACGTTCGGGATGACAGAAATATTGGCGAGCCTGTTACGTGGTTTGAGAAGGTTTTAGATATTCATCGGACTTACGCCCTCTTAATGACGCCACATTTGCGAATGTTAACTTGAATAAATTCTTTTACGTTATATTATGATGTTAGTTATTTTGTATAGGAGAGAGGTATGGATAACAAAACTATTTGCTTTATTGGTGCAGGAAAAATGGCAAGTGCTATTATAAAAGGACTTTTGAGTTCGCAAACTTTTGACAGGAATCATGTGATAGCTGCAGAAGTTAATGAAAATACTGCTAAATTGGCAAGCGAAAACTTTGGTATAACAGTTTATCCAGAAGCCCAAGAAGCCGTAAGTAAAGCTGACATAGTTTTGATTGCGACAAAGCCTTTTGTAGTGCCGGAATTATTAGAGTCTATCAAAGGTTCTATAAACGAAAATCAATTAATAATATCAATAGCAGCCGGTATTACTTTTGAGAAAGTTGAGAAAGCTTTAGGTAAGGATAAAAGAATCGTAAGGGTTATGCCGAATACTCCGGCTCTTCTGGAGTGCGGAATGAGTGCTATTTGTAAAAACAATTCAGCAACTCCGGAAGATTTAAATACAGTAGAAACTATTTTTTCTAAGATAGGTAAAGTCATAAAATGTGAAGAGAAAGATATTGATGCCGTAACCGGTGTTTCAGGTTCCGGTCCCGCATTTTATTATTACATAATAAATGCCATAGCAAAAGCCGGAGAAAACCTTGGTTTAGATTATAAAACCGCGCTTACTCTTTCCGCTCAAACGGCATTAGGTGCAGCCAAAATGATTATGGAGACCGGAAGCACTCCGGACGAGCTTATTACTGCAGTAACAACTCCCGGCGGTACAACAGCCGAGGGTAACAAAGTCTTAAATGAAAGTAATATTAGTGAAATATTATTTGAAACGGTGCGCAAAACTGCTGAAAAGTCGGCTTTAATGAGTAAATAGAAACAAAAATTTGGAGCGTAGGGGATTCGAACCCCTGACCCCGACACTGCCAGTGTCGTGCGCTACCAACTGCGCTAACGCCCCTTGTAGAATTATTAAATTGTAAATAAGGCATTTGGTAGCGCGCAAGACTTTCGTCTTGGCTACCTCTCGGAAAACGTGACATTAAGTCACCTTTTCCTCGGCAGAGTCAACTGCGCTAACGCCCCAAGATT
>CALUVI010000062.1 GCA_944324185.1 Candidatus Gastranaerophilales bacterium
CCACACTACTAATACTAAGCAAGATTGCGTGAAACCCAACAAAAACTTTTCTATTCCGGTAGGAACGCTGACGCTTTGCCCAACCTATGACTGGTGACAAGTGAATAGGTATTCGACTTATTTAACAAAAGTTTTAGAGATTCTTCGGCCTCGCGTCTTCTGAATGACGCCACATTTGCGGATAAAAACTATAAGAAATATTGCACAGGCTAAAGCCTGACCGATGATAGACTTATGATAAAACTAATGGATGGGACGGTGTAAGGTGCTAAAAATTGTACAAGAAGTAAGAAAGAGTGTTTGTAGGCTTACTTACCAACCCAATTCATTTACCCCCGCAATGACACGAAGTTTGTAGGCTTACCTACCAACCCAAGTACATTTACCCCCCCCGGGTGTTGGAGTTTTCAAATATATAACGGCTCTGGCTAAGTGCGAGCATTTTAAGCGAGCATTCTCCGGCGGCTCTGTCTAATACACCGATGGAGGAGAGCCTTGCTGCAACAAATTCATTAAGCTCGTCAGGAGAAACGAAGAGCGGGCATTCATCATTACAAACTCTGTTTTCTGAAAACGGGCAGGTTTTAATCATTTCCATAAAAATTATTCTCCAAGTTCTTTTAGTGCTTGAGCCAGTTGATCGTCGTTCGGAGCTTTTCCGTGCCATCCGGCTTGATTTTCCATAAAGGAAACACCTTTGCCTTTAATCGTGTGGGCTATAATTGCGCAAGGCTTTGTGCATTTTTTTGCTTTTTCAACTGCCATATAAATTTCATCATAATTATGTCCGTTGATTTCAAGAACGTCCCAGTTAAAGGCTCTTAGTTTGTCGTTTAGATTATCCAGAGACATGACATTTTCGGTTTGACCGTCGATTTGAAGCCCGTTGCGGTCAATGATTGCAATAAGATTATCAAGTTTTCTGTGTGCTGCCTGCATAAAAGCTTCCCAGCAGGAGCCTTCCTGCAGCTCTCCGTCACCAGTATATACAACTACATTTGCCGGATTGTTTTTGAGCTTGAGTCCGAGCGCCATGCCGCAGCCGATTGATAAGCCCTGTCCCAGAGAACCTGTTGAGGTTTCTATTCCCGGAAGGTAGATTTTTGCAGGATGTCCTTGCAGTCTTGAGTGAATTTTTCTGAAGGTCATAAGCTCTTCTTCCGGAATAATTCCTTTCATAGCAAGGATTGAGTATAAAAGCGGCGAAGCATGCCCTTTTGACAGGATAAATCTGTCTCTCTTTTCAAAATCCGGTGATTTGTCCCACTCTGTCGGGATATTCAGAGATTTTTTATATAAAACCGTCAAAATATCAGCACCGGAAAGCGAACCGCCCGGGTGTCCGGATTTAGAGTTGTGAACCATTTTTACAATATTTTTTCTGACTTCTCTTGCAGATTTTTTTAAATCTTCTCTTTCGTTATCAGTTAACATTTCTGCCTCTTAAATCTTATCTTTGTAACTCAAAACTTTTATTAAAAATAGCGGCAGCGCCGGAAAAATCCTTTTAAATCTAGAAGGCTGGGTAACTGTTCTGTACAGCCATTCAATCCCGAGTTTCCGGAATATTTCAGGCGCTCTTTTTACCGTTCCCGACCAGACATCAAGGCTCCCGCCTATGCCCACCATTAAAGCAGGGTTCAGTATTTTTTTTGCTCCGTAAATAAATTTTTCTTGCTTAGGAGAACCTAATGCAACAAGAACCAGTTTCGGCGAACTTTTCTTGAGTTCTCCGTAAATCTCGTTGTCATCAGAAAAATATCCGTTATGATAGTATACAATATTCAATCCGCTTATTTCTTTTTTGAGATTTTCGACTGCTTTGGTAATAACTTCGTTCTTAGAACCGATAATTGCAACCGGAATGTTGCTGATAGCTGCTTCTTTAAGAAGCCTTTTGGCAAAATCAATCCCCGGAATTCGTGAAACATTTTTACCTTTGAGCTTTAATCCGAGTTTAACTCCGACCCCGTCAGGAATAACCATTTCCGCTTCTCTTATAATATTGGCAAAATTGGAATCCTTCTCTGCAGCATCAAACATTTCAGGATTAATGGTAATAACCTGAGCAACTCTGCCTCCGTCAATCAAACTTTTAGCTTTTAAAACAGCCTCTTCAAACGTATAGTTATCTATATTGAACCCTAATAATTCTACACTCATAATTTTATTATACTTGAAAATAATTGTAAGGTAAATCGGAAAGAAATTTTGAACAAAAGTTGAGCTTGTATCGTTTTATATTATGTGATTAAATAATACGGTGATGAGAGAAAGGAGTGTTATATGAAAAAATTATTAATGGTTTTGGCTATTATAGCTCTTACCGGTTCAATTGCAGCAAATGCAGCAGAATCAAGATTGGAAAATTTTGTAAATAAACAATTATCCCCGATTACACAAAAAGAAAAAGAATTTAACGAAAAAATGGAAGCTCAGCAGAAAGCTAATGAGGCTAAGCAGGCAGAATACAAAAAGCAGCAGGAAGCCCGTCAGGCAGCTTTAGAGAAACAAAGACAAGAAGCTCAAGCTAAACGTGAAGCAAGACAAGAAGCTTTTGAAAAACAAAAACAAGAAGCTCAGGCAAGACGTGAAGCAAGAAAAGATGCAATTCAGGCAGAAAAAGATTACTGGAACTCTGTTATTAAAAAATAAGGAGGGTGTATGAAAAAAATTCTCACTGCACTTATTGCAGTACTGTTAACTTCATCTATTGCAGCGAATGCTGCTGAATCAAGGATTCAAAACTGGGTGGATGATTTAATTTCACCGATTACAACAAAAGAAAAAGAACTTAATTCACAGGCGGAAGCTCAAAGAAAAGCAAGAGAGAAAAAACAAAAAGCTTACGAAAAGCAGCAAAAGGAAAGACAAAGAGCTTATGAGAAAAAACAGAGAGAACGCCAGCGGGAATTGAGGAAACAACAGAGAGAGCGCGAAAAAGCTCTTCAAGAAGCGCAGGAGCGCAGAGAAAATACAAGGAATGCATTCAGAGAAGAGGCAAATTTCTGGAAATCTTTGTTTAATAAAGATTAAGTTTTAAAAATAATGGGCGGCTTTTAAGCCGCCCATTATTTTTTTATTTAGTGTGAAGTCCTTCCGATGTGCTGTCATTCAGAGGACGTGAGTCCGAAGAATCTCTATAACTTTTGTCAAAATTTTTTCTATTCACTCTTTATCAGTTAAAGAGATTCTTCACCCCTGAATTATTGCCGGGTTCAGAATGACTGCACTCCCGGAAGATTTACCTTCTGTCTAATACATTTTCCCTATTCCGCAATATTGCCAGATTTATAACTTTCAAACTTCTCAATTCTTTGATATAATCATCTTATGATTGACAGATATTCCAGAGAAGAAATAAAAAAAATTTGGGATTTAGAAACAAAGTTCAGCTATTATCTAAAAGTTGAGCTTGCGGTTTGTGAAGCTTATTCAAGACTGGGAGTCATTCCGGAAGCGGCTCTAAATGAAATTAAGAAAAAGGCTTCTTTCTCGCTTGAGCGGATAGATGAAGTCGAGAGGGAAGTGAAACACGATGTTATAGCTTTTTTGACTTCCGTAAACGAGTCTGTAGGTGTGGAGAATGCAAAATATATCCACATGGGTTTAACAAGCTCTGACGTGATTGATACAGCGTTTGCGCTTCAAATAGTCGACAGTTCTAAAATTATAATGAATGAACTTGAAGGGCTGATTAATGTTATTCGCGAAAAAGCTTTTAAGTACAAAGATACTGTTTGCATAGGACGCTCGCATGGAGTGCATGCAGAAATTATGACGTTTGGCTTTAAGCTCTTAAACTGGCTTGACGGGTTAGAAAGAGCAAAAGAAAGCTTTAAATATGCGCTTGAAGAAATTTCTGCCGGTCAGATTTCCGGACCTGTTGGGACGTACAGCAACGTACCTCCTGAGATAGAAAAAATTACCTGTGAGGAGCTTGGCTTAAAGCCTGCAAAAATTTCTACGCAGATAATTTCAAGAGACCGGCATGCAAAATTCATGTCAGGGCTTGCGCTTATTGCGGCTCTTATTGAACAATTTGCAACGGAAATCAGACATTTACAAAAAACCGAAGTCAGAGAAGTAGAAGAAGGTTTTGGTGCAAATCAGAAAGGCTCATCTGCCATGCCGCACAAAAAGAATCCTGTTTTATGCGAAAATCTTTGCGGGCTTGCAAGAGTCGTGCGTTCAAATATGATAGCTGCTTTTGAAAATATTAATCTCTGGCATGAAAGAGATATTTCCCATAGTTCTGCGGAAAGAATTATTTTCCCTGACTCCTTAATTCTTGTAGATTTCATGCTCCACCGTTTCAAAGGTGTGATGGAAAACCTTGTTGTCCATGAAGATAATATGCTGAAGAATGCAAAATTGTACGGAGGAGTTGTTTTTTCCCAAAAAGTATTATTAAAACTCGTGGAAGAAAAAGGATATACAAGAGAAGAGGCTTACAGAATTGTTCAAAAGCATGCACTAAACGCTTTGAATAGCGGAGAGGATTTCAGGCAGGGGCTTAAAAACGAAAATATTCTGGCGGAAAAAGAGTTGGAAGAATGCTTTGATACGAATGATTATTTGAAAAACTTAGACAAAATTTTTACCCGTTTTCAATAATAACTCTTGCATTAAAATGTATTCTATGTCATAATATTAACAAGGTTGGGAGCCTATGATAAAAAGAATGATGGTTTATATTAAACCAATCTTTTTATTGTGTATCTGAGAAGCGATTCGTAGAATCGTCCTGAAACTGAAAGTTTGAACCCAGCCGAGCCGTAATTTCAAAGGATGAGTACCTCACATTCATGAGTGATTTTAAATTTAATTATGATTTTTTGAAGAAAAATGCAACTCCCGGAAGCTGGAGGCGCGGATACGAATATTATCAGAAAGATATGATTCTGGAGGCTTACCCCGAAAAGAATTTCTATAAAGGTAAGGTTAAGGGGAATTATCAGGATTTTTATTTAACTGATTTGATTTTTAAAAAGAATAAAATTGAGTCAAGATGCAATTGCCCTTTAAAAGAAGAGTGGTGTAAACACGCAGTTGCAGTTGCCCTGAAAGCAATTGAAGAGGACGCTTATGAAAACTGGATGTTTGAAAAATACGGCGTTGAGTTTGACCGTTCTGATACTGATACAGAATTAAAAACAGAACCAAAAGGCAGCTATATTTTCCATTTTAACCCGAAGAGACGCCAGAACTTTTTCTCGATTCTGGTAAGAGACCGGGCAACAAACAAGATTGTAAGGTCTCTGGAAAACATTCTTCGTGCGCTTATAGATGTTCAGAGAACAGATCCTGATTTTGAACTTAACGATGCACAAAAATCTGAACTTGCATTGTTCCAGACCCTGTTAAAAATTGCCAAGCAGGATAAAAAAGCCGGCTGGTACGATATTCCGATTACAAAATTCGCGCCGGTATTTCCTTTGATGGCAGAGCTGGAAGAAGTTTTAGACGAGAGAACAAAAGAACGTATCCAGTTTACGGATAATGTGTGGAGTCTCAATCTTGATGTATCTACTACAAGTATAAACGGCGCTACAAACATTGTTCTGGAACTTTTCTGGACAAGACCGGATAAAGAAGGGGTTATTCCGTTTGAAGAGGTTAATTATTTTTCAAGGCAAATTAAGTGGGGAAGATACAAGAATATAATTTTTCCTCTGAATATTGCAATGAATGAACTTCCGCAAAGTATTATAAAATCGACATTTACTGACTTAAAAGAAGCTGACGGCGGGAAGTTTGTATACGAAGATTTACCGCATCTTAAAGAAATTATGCCTGTAACAATTGCGGAAAATATAAGCAAACTCCTTTTAGAGCATAAACCGCCTATAAATGTTGTTACTCTTGGTATTGACTATGACCAGTCGCTTAAAGCGTCATTGGAATTTGATTATTCAGGAGTTAGAGTTCCTTATTCCAAGAGCAAAGACAAATCTCCTTATATTTCTGTTACAAGCAAGGAGGAAGAAGGGTTAGTCTACTGGATTAAAAGGGATTATGAACATGAGCAGATGGCATATAATATGCTTCTTGCATGCAAATTTGTTCCGATGCAGACTAATAACCTTGCTCTGGAAAAAGAAAACGCAATTGATTTTTATAATTACTATATCAAGCAGGCAGGAGAGGATTGGAAGTTTGAAGAGCATGATGATATGAGCTTCTTTAAGCTTCTTGATGAACCATTCAAAATGTGTGCAAAAATTGATTTCTCCGAAGAATCAATTGACAGTATGGAAATCCAGATATACGGTCAGGTCGGAGATGAAATCATAAACTTTGACGATATATATGATACTATTCAGAGCGGGGAAAAATATGCCCGTGTAAGAAGCCTCGGTTTTGTTGAGTATCCGGCTCAGAATATTTATCAGATTATGCGCTCTTTTAACTCTTTTGACGCATACAGAAACAACGAAAACAAATTTCTGGTAAAAACTTACCGTGTTGGTTTGATTACAGAGTTACAGAATCAGGGATTTGAACTTGTCATGAGCGAAAAATTCCAGAAGTTCTGGGAGCAGATTTCAACCTTCTCAACGACTTCTGACGGCGTTTCTCTGCCGGAAGGGGTTAATGCCGAGTTCCGTGAATACCAGCTTAAAGGTTTCCACTGGCTCTGGTTCCTGTATCAGTACGGCTTAAACGGAATACTTGCCGACGATATGGGGTTAGGTAAAACTTTACAGGCATTGAGTTTGCTCCAGAAAGCAAAAGAAGTTGACGGCGCAATGC
>CALUVI010000063.1 GCA_944324185.1 Candidatus Gastranaerophilales bacterium
ATCGGGATGACAAGATTCGAACTTGCGACCCCCGCGACCCGAACACGGTGCGCTACCAAACTGCGCTACATCCCGATATTAATATTTATTCAATTTTCAAATATTCTACAAATCCTATTATAAAACTCAAAGCCAGGAAATCAAGTTTTAATTTGAATTGTTGTTAAAGCAAACATTATTTAATATTCGAAATAAGTTCTGCTATATGCTTTGTTGCGTTCAATTTTGCAAGATGAGAGGAATTTTGCTTGATGTAATTCATCTTGACCGGATTTTCTATAAGACTTACAACCGCTTCTCTAAGCTTATTCGGTTCAAGTTCTTTATCTTCTATATAAATGCAGGCGCCCATTTCAAGTAAATATTTGGCGTTTATCCTCTGATGATTTGCAGCCGCATAAGGATAAGGTATCAAAACCGGCGCGGCTCCTGAAGCGCAAATCTCTGAAATACTTAAAGACCCGGCGCGGGAGACAACAATGTCACTCGCTTTCAAAACTGATATCATATCCATAAAATAAGGTTTTATAATAAGGTTTTTATCCTGCTCAAATGCCGGATAAATCTGTCTTACGCGTTCAATTACATCGTCATAATTCTTTTTTCCGGTCTGGAAAATTACCTGAATATTCCGCTCCTGCACAAATTCTTTTAAAAGCTCTATAGCAGTATTGTTAATTGATTTTGCGCCTTGAGAGCCGCCCATAATGCAAAGTGTCAGCTTATTAGGATTTAATCCGTTATTCGCGGCAGCCTCCGGTCTTGTCATTGTTGCAAAATCTTCTCTTATAGGATTTCCTGTAACAACCGTATGCTTGTTCGGGATGTATCTTTTTGCTTTTTCAAACGCAAGAGTTACATACTTTGCCCTTTTTGAAAGTTTTTTTGTCACAAGTCCCGGCATGGCATCGCAATCGTGCATCATATAAGGCGTTTTGGTAATAATGCAGGCAAAAATCATCGGCGCAGAAACATATCCGCCGGTTGCAAATACAGCGTCCGGTTTGTATTTTTTAAGATACCTTACGGAGCGCAAAATAGCCTTAACAAGCTTGATTCCCCAGATAAAAAATTTTGGGTTCAATCCTCTCGGCATTCCTTTTATGCTTACATGAAGAAACTTGTAACCTTTTTTTGCTGCAAGTTCAAATTCCATGTTCCGCTTATTGCCCACATAATAAACCTTTGAACCGCCGGCAGCAAGTTCATCCGCAACGGCAAGTGCGGGATAAATGTGTCCTCCGGTACCTCCGCCGGTTACAAAATAAACGCTATTGTATACTTCTGACATTACCAAACCTTACCCTTTTTACATTATCTTTTGAAATATTAAGAATAATTCCCACCATCCATAAAGAAACCATAACGGAAGAGCCGCCATAACTTATGAATGGCATCGGAACACCTGTTGCAGGAACAAATGAACTTGCAACCCACATATTTAAAAATCCCTGAAAACATATAGAAAATGTTAACCCGAGAGCCAGTAATTTTCCGTACATATCCTGACATTTTGTCGCAATCAAAAATCCTCTCTGTAAAATTGTCCAGAACAAACAAATAATCAGCAGGCAGCCGATAAATCCGTGTTCTTCCCCGATTACAGCGTAAATAAAGTCTGTATGAGCCTCAGGAAGCCAGGCAAGCTTCTGTTTTGAGCTTCCGTAACCGACTCCGTACAACCCGCCGGAAGCGAATGCTACAAGTGATTGGATAATATTATATCCTGCCCCGAGCGGGTCAGCCTCCGGATGAAGCCAGGTTGTTATTCTTGAAGATTGATATCCTTTTAAACCTTTTAAAAGCAAAAGAGGTATAAATGCACACATAGAGCCGATGATAAGCTGTATTGAGCCGCCTGCACAAATATAAATTGCAACTGATGCCGCAAGCAGAAGGAGCACCATACTTAAGTTCGGCTGGGTGAAAATTAAGCCTACCATAATAAGTATCGGAATAAACGCCGTTACAATTTTGTTATTATCAAACAGATTTGTGTCTTTATAAAAAACTCCCGCAAGAAGCATTACAACTGCAGGTTTTGCAAACTCTGAAGGCTGCAGGCTCAAAGGTCCTATATTAATCCATCTCTGAGCGCCGTTTACAGTTGTTCCGGCAACTTTTACCATAACAAGCATTATGATTACAAATACTGCAAACGGAAGGGTGTAAGTCATAAGCTTTTTGTAATGAAAGTTTGCCAGAAACCTCATACCAATAAGCCCCACAATCACTCCAAAGATTTGCTGAATCAGAAATCTCGCCGGATTCAAGCCCATATCGATACATTTTGGCGCACTTGCGGAAAATATTGCCATTAATCCGATAACAACAAGAAAAATTACAGCAACAAAGAGCGGTCTGTCTGACTGCATATTTTGCGAACTCAATTTATCAGGATTGTTGTTATTTTGATAGGACATAATCCTTGAAAACTTCCCCTCTTTCCTCGTAACTCTTGAACATATCAAAGCTTGCGCATGCCGGTGAAAGAAGTACCACATCAGGCTTTAGGCTAATTGCTTTATCAATAGCTTCTTCCATGGTGCGTTCTTTTATTATATTACTAAAACCATTTTTTTTCAGATTTTTTTCAAATCTTTCTGTTGCTTCGCCTATCAAAAGAACAGTTTTAATATGTTTGTTTATTGACCGGCACATCTCCGTCAAATCCGTGTTCTTATCTCTTCCTCCGAGAATCAAAGCCACATCCTGATTATTGAAAGAATCAATTGCAACAATGGAAGCCTCCGGGTTTGTCGCTTTAGAATCGTTGTAGAAAGTTATGCCATTAAATTCCCTAACCCTTTCCAAACGGTGTTCCGGCGCTTTAAAAGACATTATCCTTTCTCTTATATCTTCGTTTTTCATGCCGGCAAGTTTTGCAATAATTACCCCGCACATAATGTTCTGGTAATTGTGATGACCCACAAGCGGACAGTCTTTAAGGTCTATTATTTTTTCGTCATTATAATAGATAGCGTTGTTTTTTATTAGTGAATAGTGAGTAGTGAATAGTGAATCGGAGGTTTCATCAGATAACGCGGCGGTCATCTGCCCCCCTTGCGGGGGAAGTGGCACGGAGTGCCGTAGGGGGGTATTAATTCCCAAATCTCCGGACATTTCCCCCGCAAGGGGGGCAAAAACCTCCGGCGTCAGATTAGCGTACTCACTTTTCCTAAGCGTTAAGAAAGCGCAGCAATCATCTGCCCCCCTTGCGGGGGAAGTACCCGAAGGGGGTAGGGGGGTGTTTTCATCCGCATCAAAAAAGATAACATTCTTACACTTCTTTGCAAACTCAACCAGCTTTTCATCTTTTGCATTCAAAATTGCAAACTCAGGCTCCTGCGGCGGCAAAAATATCTTAGCCTTTGCATTGAAATAATTTTCCAATCCGCCATGCCAGTCAATATGGTCAGGCGTGAAATTCGTCCAGCAAGCGTATTTTGCCTTAAACTTTTCTGTCATCTGAGCCTGAAAAGAACTTATTTCACATACAAGAAAATCATGCTTTTCTTCTATCAAAGATGTCGGAGGAACTCCTATATTTCCGCAAACAGGAGCGGAAAAGTTTTTACTCAAAATATGCGATACAAGCGCGGTTGTGGTAGTTTTTCCGTTAGTTCCGGTAATTGCAATAAACGGAATGTCCGTATTCAAATATGCAAGTTCAATTTCAGAAATTATTTTTATATTTTTTTCGTTTAACCTTTTAAATATTTCAGACTTCGGCGGAATCCCCGGACTTGTAACCGCAAAAGCAGAGCCTTCAATAAATTCTTCGCTGTGTCCTCCGCATTCAACCTTAACTCCCAGCTCTTCAAGCATTTTAATCTGCGGGCGGTACTCTTCTCTAACTTCACTTACTCCCTTAGATTCCGTTAAATATACATCATAATCCCTTTTGGCAAGAAATTTTGCCGCTGAAATTCCGCTTTTTGATAAACCCAAAATTAAAACTTTTTCTGACATAATCTTTTTCTCTCCGGTTTTAATTTTACCTCAAAAAGAAAAGTTAAGAAACAAATGGCGGCGGCGCATAAAATGCGCCGCCGCCATATAATTTTAAATCAAGTAAAATTATGCTCTGTCTTTGATTTCTTTTTCAATTTCAGCAATAAATTCATCAACGGATTTTGTTCCGACCTGTCCGACGCCGCGTTTTCTTACGGCAACAGAATTTGATTCGGTTTCTTTATCACCGATTACGCATACATAAGGGATTTTCTTGTCTTGCAAAGACTCTCTGATTTTGTAATTCATAGATTCGGAGCGGTCATCAAGTTTAACTCTTATGCCTGCTGCACGCATTTTTTTGTAAACCTGCTCGGCAAAATCAACGTGTTTTTCGTTAGAAATAGGAACAATTGCAACCTGAGTCGGAGCAAGCCAGGTCGGGAATGCGCCGGCATAATGTTCAATCAGAATTCCGTGGAATCTTTCCATTGAACCGAAGATTACCCTGTGAAGCATAATTGGTGTTTTCATAGAGCCGTCTTTATCCTGATATTTGATATCAAATCTTTCAGGGAGGTTAAAGTCAAGCTGGATTGTAGCGCACTGCCATGTTCTTCCGATAGCGTCTTTAACTTTAAAATCGATTTTCGGTCCGTAGAATGCGCCGTCACCTTCGTTAATGTCGTATTTCATACCGCGCCTGTCCATTGCTTCCTTCAAACCGGCTTCTGCTCTGTTCCAGTTTTCGATTTCACCTACATAGCTTTCCGGACGGGTTGAGAGTTCAACTTCAAATTCCATATTAAAGATTTTCATTGTATCAGCAACAAAATCAATAATATCGTTAATTTCATCTACAAGCTGTTCCGGTGTGCAGAAAATATGCGCATCGTCCTGAGTAAATCCCTGAACACGGGTTAGACCGGAAAGTGCGCCTGATTTTTCTTTTCTGTAAACAGTTCCCAGCTCTGCCATTCTCAAAGGCAATGAGCGGTATGAATACCTGTTTGCCTGATAAATTAATATATGGAACGGACAGTTCATAGGTTTTACTACAAACTGCTCATCAGAATCTTCTTCTTTCTGGATAAAGAACATGTTTTCTTTGTAATGATCCATGTGGCCTGAAATTTCCCACAACTTAGATTTAGCAATCTGCGGAGTGTTAACAATTACATAACCGCGTTTTCTGTGCTCTTCTCTCCAGTAGTTTTCGATTTGTTCTCTTACTACTGCAAGATTAGGGTGCCACAATACAAGACCGCCGCCGATTTCTTCCCTTACAGAGAATAAATCAAGCTGGGTTCCGAGTTTTCTATGGTCACGTTTTTCTGCTTCTTCAAGGAAAGTCAGATAAGCTTGTAAATCTTCTTTATTCCAGTATGCGGTTGCGTAAATTCTCTGAAGCATTTTGTTCTTCTCATTTCCGCGCCAGTATGCTCCTGCAACTTTCAGAAGTTTTATTGCGTTGCCTTTAATGTAAGAAGTGTTCGGAATATGAGGTCCTGCACAAAGGTCGTTGAATAAAACATTTCCGTCTTTGTCTTTAGTTAAATACAAAGTCGGATTGTCATTTCGGTGTTCTTCAAGAAGTTCTGCTTTGTAAATTTCGCCTTCCGCTTTAAATTCAGCTATTTGTTTGTCCACATCAGGTATTTCATATCTTTCAAACGTCAAATTTTGTTTGATGATATTTTTCATCTCTTCTTCGATTTTGGCTAAATCATCATGGGTAAACGCGTACCCGTCCGTCAGGTCAAAATCGTAGTAAAATCCGCTGTCTGTTGCCGGTCCTATAGCTAACTTTGCCTGCGGAAACAGCTTTTGTACAGCCTGTGCCATGATGTGTGAGCATGAATGTCTTAATACATGCAATGTTTCGTTGTTCTTTTCCATTTTTCTATCCTTTCCGGCGTAAACATTGGTCTGCGGCAACATTCCGCTAACTTATTTACACCCCAAAGAGGTGGATCCCTCTAACTATTACAAAAAATATTTTATCACAAAAGGGACAAGGTAAATTTATTTAAAGGATTAAAGGAGAAGGGTGAAGCGAACTAAACGTGAGATATACAAAATATGCTTGCGTTGATATACACTTTGTGATACGATTTTTTTGCTAAATTATATGTGTGTATTTAAAGGAGTATTCCATGAGAATTCAGAAAGTCGGCAGCTTCCCTGCATTTACCGGTAAACCGAATCAAAAAGAAATGTTAATCTATACATCTTCTGTAAATAAAGGTTTAAAACTTTTGGGAAAACAGGTGGATGTTATTTTACACAACGCTTCAGCACCGGCTGTAAAATCTGAAAATACAGGAATCGGCTCTTTGTTTTCAAGAACAACAGTTACAAAGTTATTTCCGTTTTTGAAAGCTCACGGAATTACCGGTATTCAACAGGAACCGAACAGTTTAAGAAAAGTTCTTGACAATTCTCCTTATGCGCCGGAATCTAATGCTAAAAATATTTTTATGATTCCGCTGGAAAAGCTGACAACGGAAGAGTACGGAAAAATCTTATCAAAAGAGACTTTCGATAAGATTGTAAAAAATAATCCTGATAAAGAAATGGTTGATTACCCGTACATTCGCCGCTCTTACGACAT
>CALUVI010000064.1 GCA_944324185.1 Candidatus Gastranaerophilales bacterium
TATGGCTGGGGCGGAAGGATTCGAACCTCCGGGATGGCTGGACCAAAACCAGCTGCCTTACCACTTGGCGACGCCCCATCACTCTTTCTATAATAAAATATCAAGCCCAACTGTCAAGGGGGGGGTAAATGTATTAGAGGAGGAAGGTAAAACTACAAGTTTAATGTTCTTTGGAGCAGGAGGGGAATGTATTAGGTTGGGAATAAATCTACAAGCTTAATGTCCTTCTAAACAGGGGGGAAATATATTGGGTGGGAAGGTAAAACTACAAGATTTACGTAACAAATACGATTCTAAATCCGGCGACCTTTCAATCCTTTTTACTTAAATTCGAAAAGGGCTTAGAATGACCATTCTAAGCCCGATATAAGATTAATAGGAGGGGAAATATTTTAATCTCTTGTCAACTGCCATATAACATCCGCACCAAGAGCTGCCACTGCTGCCCATTTACCTAATTTATGAGTACCGCTTAAACCTAATTTTTTGCAAATTCCAAACGGATTTAAGACTTTTCCTAATGCTGCAAGACCTATACCGATTCCATAACCTGCTGCTGCAGATGTTACACCTTCCGCAACTCTTGCCGCACCGCCGCCGATTTTTTCCATTCTGTCTTTACCGCCCTTATTATCAATTCTTGTACCGAATACATAATTTATAGTTTCTTCGGTATACTTGCCATGATAATCTTTTTTACCGAAGAATTTTTCGTTAAATCCGTGCATAAAAGCAGTTTCGCCAAATCTTTTTATATCATTTCTAAGACTAACTGTTTCTCCTGATTTTTTAGAGATAATTGCAGCATACATGTCTTCAATTACTTTCCTTACACTTTCTGCAGGATCTAAATTGGTATTTTCTTTAAAATATGAGTTGTACTTCTGATATATTGTAGCTTTTATTTTATCATATTCTTCACAAACACCGTCTGAATCACCTTCTCTGATTTTTTCCGCAAGGTTTACAATAGATGTTTGCAGTCCTCTGTCTTCCATTGTTTTTTCAAATAAAGCCCTGTCTTCTGCTATAAATGCATTGGTTTTATTCTGCAGCAAGAGTTCATGCATTGCTCCGGCATGATTTAATTGAGACTTCTCCATATTTTGATATGTCTGATTCATCTGCTGCATATAAGCAGGGTACATCCCCATCATTCCCATTCCGCCATATCCCATAAATGCCGGATTATAATATGAACTGTATGTACCGCCGCCGGATAGCCCCAGCATCCCCAGACCGCTCATATATGGATTGTAACCTATTCCTGTTATGCCAAACGGATATGACATAATGACCTCCTACTAAATTTTCAGGTATTTAGAATAACCTTTTTAACCTTACATATTTATAAAGTATTTGTATTTAGTAAAATTGATATTTTTAAAGGAATTCTTAACAAAAGTTTACAATTTATTATTGAAAGCTTTTGTTGTATCATTATATAAATAAGCTATCGGGAGAGACTGGGATGAGAATTGAAGCTAAGAATTTAGTCAAAATATACGGAGACAGAAGCGTTGTAAACGATGTTTCATTTTATATGGATAAAGGTGAGGTCGTTTGTCTTTTGGGTCCTAACGGAGCCGGAAAGACTACAACATTTTATATGATTGTAGGTTTAGTTAAGCCTAATACAGGCAGCGTTTTTATTGATAATAAAGAGATTACTGCCTGGCCGATGAATTTAAGAGCTAAAGAAGGGATTGGCTACCTTCCGCAGGAAAATTCTATTTTTAGAAAATTAACAGTTGAAGATAATATCCAGCTGGTTCTTGAAATGAATGACAAACTTACTGTCAATGAAAAGAAAATGAAGCTGGAAGAACTGCTTACAGAATTCGGGGTGTTAAAACTGAGAAAATCTCCTGCAGTAGCACTCTCAGGCGGTGAGCGCAGACGTGTAGAAATTGCCCGTGCACTTGCAGCCAGCCCGGATTTCATGCTTCTGGATGAACCTTTTGCCGGTATTGACCCGATTGCGATTGGCGAAATTAAAGATAACATAAGAAAAATATCCGAAGAAAAAGGGCTTGGTGTGCTTATTACCGACCACAACCCGAAAGCAACTCTGTCAATTACTGACAGAGCTTACGTTATATTTGACGGAAAGATAAAAATTCAGGGCAAAAGTACTGACGTTGCAAATGACCCTGTCGCAAAAGAATTCTATCTCGGGAAGGATTTCAAACTGTAGGATGAAACGACTTTTCACTGTATATGACAGATACATTTTTACACAGGTTCTCATCACAACAATCGTTGCAATTTTATTATTTACGATTGTCTGGATTGCGCCTGAAATGCTTTTAAGCACAATAAAAAAAATATTGTCACACCAATATACCGTAAAAACAGGGGTTCTGGTTCTTGTATATGAACTTCCGAAAATCCTCGGTAAAGCTTTTCCTGTCGGGCTTCTGCTCGGGTCATTATTTACGTTTGACAAACTCAGTAAAGATTCTGAACTAACTATATTCAGGGCTGTCGGCATGTCGTTTTCCAGAATCCTCAGACCGCTTCTGGTGTTGAGCTTTATTGTAACCTATCTATGTTTTTTAACTTATGACAAATGGATTCCGTACACCTGTCAGAAATTACAGGAAATAAAAGGCGGTTCTTCTTTAACCCAGTATATATATACTAAAAAAGATGAGAATAACCATCCTGAACAGGCAGTTATTGTCTCGAGATTTTTTCAGGGTGAAATGACAAATGTTATTGTTCTAAACTTCTCTAAGCAGGTTTTTGACGATCTGCACGGGCTTAATAATATTCTTGTTGCAGAAATCGGGCATAAAGGGCTTGATACAAAAGGTAAACCTAGCTGGATTCTGGAAAATGTCACATCTTATAATATTAGTGAAGACGGAATTTTTAAACAAATAACTAAAAAAGACAAAGAGTATATTCTTAATGGTGAAGATGCCGAAGATGCTTATACAATTATGATTAACTCAACTAAAAGGGATCGTGATATAACCAACAAAGATTTGAAGCACTATGTTGATTTACTAAAAAAAGCCAATCTGGATGAAGATTACAGGCTTATGTGCAACAAGTATCTTCAAAGATTTTTCCATCCGTTTGTGTGTGTACTTCTTGCAATTCTCGGCTGCCTGCTGGGATTCAGTAAACCGAGAGAACAAAGATTAATCGGGTTTACGATTGCAATCGGATGTATATTTGTTTATTATATTACTCTGCCGTTTTTTGACCTTCTGGCAGAAAAAGGTGTTCTGCCGCCTCTTGTTACGGCTGCATTTCCGCCATTTGCATTTTTATGCGCAATTATAGCTTTTTACAAATCAAGGGATTTATAATATGAAAAAATTAATTCTGTTACTATTTATGCTGTTTTCTGCCTGCAGTGTTTATGCTGCTCCTATAGAAGTCAATTATGACGATGGGATTTATCACATTGTCTTATCCGGAGAAAAAATAAAAAAACAAATCCAGTTTGTATCTTCTCCTACTTTGATTACAAACAGGGAAGCACATAACAATTCAGACTCAGAGCTTACAATAAATGCGGGATATTTTGATCCGGAAAATCAGAAAACAATGTCCTACATTGTAAACGACGGACAGGTTGTTGAAGATCCGATTTTCAATCCCAATATGCTGTCAAACCCTGTTTTAAGGAAAAATTTGAACAAAATTCTAAACCGAACCGAATTCAGGGTTCTTGACTGCGACGGAAAATTTAAATATGAAATTGCGCAGCACAATTCAAAAGTAGATTTTTTATGTTCAGTCCAAACTTCCGCCCAGGGAGGTCCGCAGCTGCTTCCTAATCTGAGATTAGAGGAAGAACTATTTCTTGTTAAAGACAAAGACGGAAATGTTGTAAGAGAATCAGCATCAGTATTACACAAAACTGCAAGAACTCTGATCGGGCTTAAGTCGCTGGAAGAGGGGAAACAGGAAGTTCACATTTTTATCGTAACGGATGAACATCCTATGGATATATATGAAGCCAGGGATTTATGCGCAAAATATAACCTTGACAGTGCAATGGCTTTTGACGGGGGCAGCTCTACTTCTTTAAACTATAAGAAAATTTCTGTTGTTTCAAACCAGAAAGACGGCGGAACAGGAAGAGCGCTAAAATCGTTTATGATAGTAAAGAAAAAATAAAATTTTAAATATAAAAAATGACGGTTGAAATTTTCAACCGTCATTTTTATAAATAATGTCAAACTACTTGATTTCAACAGTAGCACCAGCAGCTTCAAGCTGTTTCTTAAGTGCTTCAGCTTCATCTTTCTTGACGATCTCGT
>CALUVI010000065.1 GCA_944324185.1 Candidatus Gastranaerophilales bacterium
TCGTAGCCCCACTTTGAGGAACACCTGTAGTTTTTTATTCAAACAATCAGCTTCTTTACCAATGTGTTCCGACCAAATAGCTACGTGCGGGGGTAAATATAACCTCCCAATTCGTAGCCCCACTTTGAGGAACACCTGTAGTTTTTTATTCAAACAATCAGCTTCTTTACCAATGTGTTCCGACCAAAGGTCTACGTGCGTAGCACCCCTACCAGCTAGCTTTGGTAACACCAGGTAAAACACCCTGATGAGCCATTTTTCTTAAACAAATTCTGCAAAGGCCGAAATCTCTGTGAAAACCGTGAGGTCTGCCGCAGATGCTGCATCTGTTATGAAGTCTAACCTTAGGGTATTTACCCTTTGCAGCCAATGCTTCACGTCTAAGTTCTTTATTTATCATCGCTTTTTTAGCCATGATTTTCTCCTTTATTACAAATTTCTTCTAATTACATCCTAACACAATCGGGATAATTAAATCCATCTGTGCTTTATTTTATTTTTTATTACTTCATACCCTTGAACGGCATACCGAGCAATCTTAACAATTCTCTTGCTTCGTCATCAGTATGAGCAGTTGTGATAACAGATACGTTCATACCTTTTACCAAATCAACTTCTTCATAAGTGATTTCCGGAAACAGCGATTGTTCTTTTAAACCGAGAGTATAATTACCTCTGCCGTCAAAACTCTTAGCGGAAATACCTCTAAAGTCACGAATACGAGGAAGAACAACGCAGATTAACTTTTGAAGAAAATCATACATTCTTTCACCGCGTAATGTAACCATAGCACCAACCGGCATACCTTCTCTTAATTTATAAGAAGCGATTGATTTTTTTGCCTTGGTAACAACTGCCTTCTGTCCGGCAATCTTCGTAAGTTGAGCCTGAATAGCATCAGCAATTTTAGAGTTGTGAGAAGCTTCACCAACACCCATGTTTAAAACTATTTTATGAAGTTTAGGAATCATCATATCATTTTTATAACCGAATTTTTCCTTAAGTGCTGCTTTAACTTCTTCATTGTATTTTAATCTTAAGCTTTTAGTTCTAGTCATTTTTCTATTCCTTCTTTTCATACGTTAGGAGAAACACAACTATAAAGCTGCTTACTCCGCGTATATTCTAAGCTATTACTATACGTCTAACTGTTCGCCACATTTTTTGCACACACGGACTTTTTTACCGTCCACTACTGCATGCTTAATACGGGTAGGCTTTTCGCAGCTCGGACATACAATCATCACGTTAGAAGAATCAACAGGAGCTTCCTTCTTGATTAATCCGCCCTGAATACCGTATGCAGGATTTGCTTTTGTAGCCTTGGTTATCATATTAATACCTTCAACAACGACCTTTGATTCAGCCGGAATTGATTTCTTAATATTACCCATTTTTCCTTTATCCTTGCCTGCAGTGATGACAACTCTGTCACCGGTTTTTACATGCAAGCTTTTTTTCTTACTATCTGTCATTTTTATTATTCTCCGTTTACATTTTGGATTAATTATATAACCTCAGGTGCAAGAGAAACAATCTTCATAAAGTTCTTGTCTCTGAGTTCTCTTGCTACAGGTCCAAATACACGGGTACCGCGAGGGTTTCCGTCTTTGTTGATAATTACAGCCGCATTTTCATCAAATCTGATTACAGAACCGTCAGCACGTTTGATATCGTGTTTTGTTCTTACGATAACTGCTTTTACAACTTCAGATTTTTTGACTGTCATATTTGGAGTTGCATCCTTTACAGTTGCAACAACAACATCACCTACAGCCGCAAATTTCTTATTGGAGCTTCCCATAACACGAATAACTAATAATTCTTTAGCACCTGTATTATCTGCTACTACCAATCTTGTTTCTTGTTGTATCATTTTTCTTTTCCTTTTATCTTATTGCCCCGGGCTTGTACCCTGAGCCTACATTCTTTTACAGCGCATTATTTATTAAATAATGATGTCTGCGTGATTTCTGTGTAAGTAACAAATTGTCCTTGGTCACTTAATCACTTCGTCACTTTCCAAACTACTTAGCTTTTTCAACGATAGATTCTACAACCCATCTTTTGCTTCCTGAAATAGGTTTTGATTCAATAATTCTGACTATATCACCAATTCCGCATTCATTCTTTTCATCATGAGCTTTGTAGTTTTTGTTTGATTCGATAATTTTCTTATATTTAGGGTGTGGATCATATGACGCAACTTTTACGACAACGGTCTTATCCATTTTGTCACTTATAACTACACCTTGTTTTTCTTTCTTAGGCATTTGCCACCTCTTTTTCTTTTATTACAGTCTTTGCTTGAGCAATTAAACGTTTTGTTTTAGAAATCTCTGCAGTATTTTCTAATTTATGCATAGATTTTTGTATTCTAAAATTAAGTAATTGTTTTTTAGAATCTTCAACAAATTGGTTTAATTCTTCAACTGTCTTTTCACGCATTTCACTTAATTTCATTTTTATTTTTCCTTAATTTATTATTTTATACAGATTCTTTTTCAATTATTTTAACCTTGATAGGAAGTTTCTGTGCTGCTAATTCTAAAGCATTAATAGCAACAGATCTGTCAAAATAATCGAGTTCAAATAAAATTCTATTTGGTTTTACAACTGATACCCAGTATTCAACGTTACCTTTACCTGAACCCATACGAGTTTCAGCAGGTTTTGCAGTAATCGGTTTATCCGGGAATATTTTAATCCAAACGTTACCGCCACGTTTGATTTCACGGGTCATAGCACGTCTTGCAGCTTCTATCTGACGGCTTGTAATCCAGCCGGGTTCAAGTGCCTTAAGCGCGTAACGACCAAATTCAAACTCGGTACCTCTTGTTTCAGTACCTTTCATTCTACCTTTCATCATCTTGCGGTATTTTGTCTTTTTTGGCATTAACATTATAATTTTCTCCTGTTATTTTCTTATTTTGTTTCTACAGGTTTACGTTTACCGCGTCTGCCGCTAAAACGTTCGCCTGATGAATCTTTTGAGCTTTTTGATTTAATGTTCATGTCTGCTTTTTCACCCGGCATCAAGTTGCCTTTGAAAATCCAAACCTTAACACCAATCTTACCCATAATAGTGTCTGCTTCAGTAAAACCGTAGTCAACATCAGCTCTGAGAGTTTGAAGAGGAATTCTTCCTTCTTTTGCCCATTCGCTTCTTGCAATTTCAGCACCGCCTAAACGACCGGATACCATGACTTTGATACCCTGCGCGCCGGCTCTCATTGCACGCTGCATAGCCTGCTTCATTACACGTCTGAAAGCTACACGTTTTTCTAATTGCTGTGCAACGTATTCAGCCAGTAATAATGCATTCAAGTCAATTCTTGCTACTTCAACCACATTGATGATTACCGGTTTTCCCAGGTATTTTGAAACTTCTGATTTCAATTCATCAATACCTTGACCGCCTCTGCCTACTACAATACCTGGTTTTGCAGTTACAACGGTAATTGTAGTGCTCTGTGATTTTCTATCAATCAAAATATCTGCAACACCTGCTGCATATAGTTTTTTCTTAATAAATTTTCTAATCTTAGCATCTTCTGCTACAAATTCAGCATAATCTTTAATCTTAGCGTACCAAGTACTTGACCAAGGTCTGATTATACCTACTCTAAATCCGGTTGGATGTGTTTTTTGTCCCATTTCCTTATTTCCTCTATTTTACTGCGTCACTAACTTTAATTGTGAGGTGAGATGTACGTTTGAGTCTTCTGTATATACGACCTTGTGCTCTTGGTTTACCTCTTTTGTATGTTACGCTCTCATCCGCAAAGATTTCAGAAACTTTGAGCGCGTCAGCTTTTACACCGGCTTTTTCAAAAGCGTTTGCAGCAGCTGCCTTCAAGTTCTTTTCAACAACTCTGGCTGCAAAATACGGCATAAAACGTAACATATCAAGAGCGTCATTAACAGC
>CALUVI010000066.1 GCA_944324185.1 Candidatus Gastranaerophilales bacterium
AAGCCTGTAGCTTCACCTACCAATCCAAATACATTTCCCCCCCCTTCCGAAGGACATTAAGCCTGTAGCTTCACCTACCAATCCAAATACATTTCCCCCCCCCTTCCGAAGGACATTAAGCCTGTAGCTTCACTTACCAACCCAAATATATTTACCCCCCCCTGTTAATTTTTGTAAAAAATGTTTTTAATACAGGCAATAAATGCTTTTCTTTTGTTTTAATTCGTGTATAATAGAACAAAGAAAGAAAAAAGATTTATGCTGCAAAACATAACCACATCACAAACAATTAAACCAACAACGTTAGATGAAAAGATAGAGCGGTATTTGCATGATATTTTTGAAAAAGAGCTGCAGGCAAAAGGCTCGATTCTCGTAAGTTATACCCCGTTTGTAATCAAAAAAATTGCGGCTTATCTTTCCGGTAGAATTAAAATGCCGGCTTCTATTGGTATAGCTGGAGAAACTGCAAGCGGAAAATCAACAATTACAATGGATTTAATAGATACAATTGAATCTTTTGCAGCGGAATTTAATATAGAAAACGCTATAACAAGAGTAAATACGGATGATTATTACTATGACCGCTCAGAAATGGTAAAAGCTGCCGGAAGTTTTTCCGAGTTTGCAAAAAACTATGACCTTGATGTTCCGCAGGCTCTTGAGCTTGAATTAATGCATAAACATATCAAGGAATTACTTTCCGGTAAAGAAACATATCTTCCTAAATATGACATGAGCGGAACTGCAAAACGTTTTGATAATCATACTCTGGCTAAACCTTCTAAAATTATTATTTCAGAAGGTTTATTTACGCTTACGGAAAAAGTAAAAGATGCTTTTGATTTCAAGATTTATGTGGAAATTGATGAAAATATCAAAAAAGACCGATTTTACATCCGGGCAAAAGAACGGGATTTAGGGGATTCTGCCGATATTATTTACAAAAACGCCAATGCAAAAGCCGATGTTTATATCAAGCCTTGCAAAAAGCAGGCTGATATCGTTTTATCAGGCTCGGCTGACAGGATTAAGTACAAAAATTTCCTGAATAGAATAATATCAGTGATTCAGGAGCTTTACTATCAAGATTAAATTTAGGAGTTTATTTTGATTCACGCCATTTTTTATACAAATCAGGGCGTTTTTTTTGTGTTCTTAAAACTTTTTGCTCCATACGATATGCTTCAATAAGCTTATGATTTCCGTTTAATAATACTTCCGGAACCTGAAATCCCATATATTCGCGCGGTTTTGTGTACTGAGGATATTCAAGAAGTCCGTCTGAAAAGCTGTCGTCGTGCGCTGATTCAATTTTTCCTAAAGTTCCTTCTATTTTTCTTGAAACACTGTCTATAATACAAAGTGCCGGCAATTCTCCGCCTGTCAGAACAAAATCTCCGATAGAGATTTCCCTTGGTTTAATAATATCTCTGATTCTTTCGTCAAAACCTTCATAATGCCCGCAAAGTATGATGATTTGTTCGTATTCGGAAAGCTCGTTTGATACTCTGTCGCAAAACGGCTCTCCCTGAGGGGTCATCATCAGTGTAATACTGTTTTCGAGTTTTTCTACCGATTTATACGCATCAACATAAGGCTGCGGCATCAAAACCATTCCGGCTCCGCCGCCATACGGGGTATCGTCAACCTTCTTGTGCTTATCCAGAGTAAAATCACGCGGATTTATTGTATTAACTTCTATAATTCCGTCCTCTGCAGCCCGCTTCATTATACTGAAATCCATATGCGAACTGATTAGTTCCGGAAATAAAGTTAAAACGTCAAACCTCATGAGAGAAGCCCCTCAAGATTGTTTATTTGAATTTTTCTGTTCTTTATATCAACAGAAAGAACAATTGCTTTAACAAAAGGGACAAGCGAGATTTTTTTATCCAATGTTTTTACTGAAAGCAAATCGCTTGCGCCGTTATTAGAAACCCCGACAACGGCTCCTACTTTTTTCTCTCCGTCATAAACCTCAAGCCCGACAAGTTCGTCTATCAAAAATTCATCTTCTTCAAGAAAATTTCTTGCAGTTTCTTCTGTTACAAAAATCAATTTGTTTTTGTATTCCAGAATATCATTTAAAGTATCAATCCCTTTAAACTTAATGATACCGCACTTTGGAGTAAATCTGATTCTTGAGATATCAAGTTTTTTGTACTCATTATCAATTTGTACATAAACTTCTTTTATTTGAGACAAGAAATCTTCCCGCTCTTTTGAATATCCGAGTTTTGCTTCGCCCTGCACACCGTGGAAATTAAGAATTTTACCTACCGAGACAAATTTATTCTTCATCTTCTTTCTTCTTAGGTTTTCTGCCTCTCTTAGGCTTTTCTTCTTCAGGTTTTTCAGCTTCCGGAGAAACTTCCTCCTGTACAGGTTCTTTTTTAACTTCTACAGCAACCGGAACTTTTTCTTCCGCAGACGGTTTTGTATGTTTTGCAACCATATAATCAGCCGGCTTGTCAGCTCTGTCTTCATTCCATCTGTCTAAGCCCATTTGTGCTCTGATAAGCTTAATGCCAACGTGTACACGCCATTCATCCATTTTTAACTGAGCTGCAATAATTTTGTGGCAGCCAATCGGAGGTAACGGCAAAAGCGGTTCATAAAGCGCTTTTATTGCCATCATCTGATCCGGTGAAATAGCAAGCTTGCGTTTCGGGAACGGAAGCTTCGGCAGCATCATTTTCTGGCGAACCAGATTTATTCCGAAAAATACTTTCTGCGGCTCAATACCCAGTTTTGCTCCGATTACTTCATGGCAATCAGGGTTTGGCAGCGGAAGCATGGCTTTATATAAAACTTCTATCTGTTCCAGCTGCTCCTTGCTTATTAAAAGCGGTCTTGCCTGTTTAGGCTTCTTCATCGGACGTCTTTGCTGCGGTCTTACGCTTGCATAATTGTTTCTGAATCCGCCGCCTCTGTTGTCAGGACGTCTCTGCGGACGATTGTTGTTATCGCGTCTCTGGTATCCGCCTCTGTTATCTCTGTTATTGTCGCGTCTTTGATAATTATTCTGTCTGTATCCGCCCTGAGAAGGTCTGTCATAACTTCTTGGTCTGGATTCGGTTGAATACGAACTATAAGAGCTGTAGCTCTGCATAGGTTTTTCATCAGACGATTCACTTCCCTTGTCTGCATATAAGCAATTAGGACATATCACTCTTTTGGGGTTCTTTGTTTCAAATTCCGCACCACACTTAATGCACTTGTTTACATACATAATAAAAGCCTCTTAACCAAA
>CALUVI010000067.1 GCA_944324185.1 Candidatus Gastranaerophilales bacterium
ACGGAATTCAGTACGATGAGATTTTCTTTGGCAAACCAAATGCGGATATCACGATTGACGACAGGGTTATTAAATTTAATGACTGGCATTCTATGAACATAACTAATGTAATAGAACAGGCAAAGGAAAGATAATGAAAGAAAGATTTGTAAAATTATTGAGTTGTTTTATCCCATCTGAAAAATTAAGACACAGATTTAGAGCGTATTATAGCAATAGCGTTATTGCTGATTATGGAAAAAATAATAAGTTTATTGTACTGGATGATAGTGGAAACAAAACAGGGATAAAGAAAATTAAAAATTTTAAAGTTTGTTTTTATGGAGATAATAATACTATAATTTTACATAAAGACATTAATTTGCCGGAATTAACATTTATTGAGATGTCATCACATAACTATTTTGAAATCGGAAAATCAAAATACCACTTTTGTTTGGATTTTCCCAAAGCCCGCTTTTCGGAATATTCTAAGTTAATTCTTGGAGAAAATTGTCAAATTAACAGGGCAATATTTATATTGAAAGATGAACCAAATTGTTTAATTAAAATAGGGGATAATTGTATGTTGTCCTGGGGGATTGAATTCTGGCCAACGGATTCTCATACAATTTATGATGAAACAACAAAAGAAATTTTAAATTCACCGAAAGATATTAAAATAGGAAATCACTGTTGGATATCTAAAGATGTAATTTTTTTAAAGGGAGCTGTCGTTCCTGATAATTCGGTTATAGGTATGCGCAGTATTTATACAAGTAACTCAAATTCAAAAGAAAATGGGTTTTCAGGAGGGGTATTTGCAGGTATACCTGCTAAGCTGATAAAGTCAGGTATAAACTGGGACAGACCAAATACTTATGATTTCAAAATGAATAGAGAGGAAATAATAAATAAATGAGCAAATTCTGTGTTAAATTAATATCATTTTTTATTTTTAATAAAAGCAAAAGAAAGTTATTTCGAAAATTAATGAACAATGAAAATATTATCAGCAATATAAAAGAAGAAATTATTTTTAACATTAGTAATTTACTATCAGACACCGAAGATAAAAAAAAATTACTTGCTAAACATTTAGGTCTAATCGAAATAGAAACTTTTTCTTTTTGCAATAGAAAATGCTGGTTTTGTCCTAACAGTTTTATTGATAGATTCTCTCAAAATTTATATATGAGAGAGGAAACCTATTTGAAGATTATACGTGAATTATCTGAAATAAATTATTCGGGTAATATTACATACTCTAGATACAATGAACCTTTTGCGGACGAAATTATATTTAAAAGAATACAGCAAGCAAGAGAACTTTTGCCAAATGCTAATCTATATACTCATACTAATGGCGATTATTTAACAAAAGAATCATTGAAAAAAGCAGAAAAAGCAGGTCTTAACGCAATTAAAATACAATATTATTTAAAAAAGAATGAAAATTTTGACAAAACATTGATTCTTGAAAATATGAAAAAAAAGCTAAAAAAATATTCTTCTAAATATACTGTAACTCAATTAAAAGATGATTATGTCGAAATCAAAATTTTAGACTATAAAATGGATATAATTTATCAAGCAATCAATTTTAAAAATTTTGCGTGCGATAGAGCTGGATCTATAGATGAATTATCAACAAACGATAGAATTCATCCTTGTTTTATACCATTAAACAATATGTACATTGATTATAATGGATCGGTAATGCCATGTTGTAATTTGCGAAGTGACATTAAGGAACATGATAAGTATATAATGGGGGATACAAATAAAACAACTCTTTGGGATATTTTTGCTAGTCCAAATTATGTTGATTTCAGAAGAAATACGTTTGTAAAAAATATAAAGTATCCTGTATGCTCAAAATGCAATTTTGCAATCAATTACGTCCCACAAAATTTGTAAAGGAGCATGTTTTATGAATAAAGTAAGTATTATAATTCCTGTTTATAATGTAGAAAAATATTTACCTGATTGTCTTGATAGTTGTATTTGTCAATCATATAAAAATATTGAAATTATTTGCGTAAATGATAAATCTACAGACAACTCCATAAATATTCTTGAGGAATATGCGCAAAAAGATGCTCGAATTAAAATCATTAATAATAAAAAAAATCAAGGATTAGCTATATCAAGAAATATTGGTATTGATAATGCCAATGGTGAATATTTAATATTTTTAGATTCCGATGATATATTGCCCCCAAAAGCTTTAAGTCATATGGTAGAAAAAATTATAAAAGAGGATGGAGACTTAGTGGTCTGTGATTACTTTAGGTTTTGTGATGATAAATCCAATATTCGAAACATAGCTCATAATGATAATTTTTTAAAAATACTAAAAAAACTTAGTCCGATTTGCTCTCCTGGTGATATATATTCAAAATTAAATTATTATGAAATATGGGAAGATGTCTATTTTATGTGCGTTTGGGCAAAGTTATTTAAAACTAGTATTTTAAATCAATATAATATAAGAGCCCCCAAAGTAAGGTGTGCTGAAGATTTTTTGATGGTTAAAGAATACATTTTTAATTGTAAAAAAATACTACTTTTAGAAGATTTTGCACTTTATTATAGGAAGCATAAAGGTAGCTTTACTCAATCAAAAAATAGCTATGCTCTTGATATTTTAAAAACTACATTACCAACAATTGAAATGTATAAAAAATATGATTTTTATAATCATGAAAAAGGAAATATATATACCTTTTTTATCAATTCATGCATAAATCATTTAAAGTGCTTTACGCCTTATTTTTTATACCCCAAATTTTTATTTCTTATAAATCAAATGTTTAGATATTGGGATAAAACTGATGTGTTAAATTCAAACTTGCTTGATAATACTAAATTTAACTTTATGATTTATCGATTGCCCTTTTTCTTATTGGTGTTTTATTTTTTATTTATGCCAATTAATAAATTAATGCTTATTCTTATGGGAAAAATATTTCCTAATAAGCATATGAGAAAAAGATTAAGAAGCTTTTATGCAGTATATATGAAATAAAAAGGTACTATTATGAAAAAAATCAAAGTTTACTTGTTTGGATTAATTCCTATTTTAAAAATCAAAAAATTTAAAAATAAAGTCAAAGTGTATTTATTTAATTGTATATTAATCTATAAGTATACAATCAAAAAAAATGAATTTGAAAAAACTTTGCTTGAACCTCATGATATTATTGGATTAGCTTCTGATGCTAATTTATATACCCAAATTGCAGAGGAAAAAGTCAAAGCAAACACTATTTTACTAGTAGAACCTAATCTACAATTTCACTCTGAGTGCTTGCCTGGATATGTAAAACTATTAAACGATTTAAACTACCATGTACATATTTTAATGTGCAATGAAAATGTAAGACTTGGCGCTTTAGACAGGTGTCAAAACTTAGATTATAAAATTTTTGGTTGTAACTCATACAAAACAATGATTGCCATAATAAACACCAGTTATATAAAAAATAGATATAAAAAAATATTTATTACAACTACACTTAATTTACAAGGTTTAGTATCACTCTTTGAAATAAATGATACCACCAATATTAACTGTGTTGTTCATTCAAAGAAAACTATTGAAGAGTTCTCTCTTCAAAAACTTGTTGAAGAAAATCGTATTTGCGTTTTATCGTATTTCAAAAATAATAGCATGTTGACTGTAAATCCACACTATTATGGCAATATGAATATGAAACATGAAAAAAATGACATAGTTGAGTTTATTACAGTTGGCAGAATTCAAAAAGATGTAAAAAACTATAATATTCTTACCAATACAGTACGAAGACTTTTGAACAGTGGGTATAAAAACTTTAAAGTAAATATTGTTGGTTGGTTTGGCGAAATTGATATTGATGAAGATATTAAAGATAATGTTGTTTTTTGGGGCAAATTATCTTTCCCGCAAATGTATGATTTGCTATTAAAAAATGATTACATTTTATCTTTACTAGATGAAGAAAATAAAGCACATATACTCTACACTTCAGACTTGGCAACTGGGTCAAATCAATTAGTGCTTGGTTTCAAAAGACCTTATCTGATTAATAAAACTTTTGCAGAGGCTTATAGGTATAATGATACAAATGCAATTATTTATGAGAAAAATGACTTATTTTCTGCGATGGAAAAAGCTATAAATCTTAAAAAAGAAGATTATTCCAATATGCAAGATCAGATAGACAAATTAGCAAAAGAATTGGATGAAATTTCTAAAAATAATTTAAAGGTGATGATTAATAATGACTAATCCTAAAATAAGTATAATAGTGCCAATTTATAATTTGAAAGATTATTTAATTAAAACTCTTAATTCAGTTCAAGAGCAAACTTTGGTAAATTGGGAATGTTTATTAATTGATGATGGAAGTACCGACGGTAGTGGGGAAATTTGCGATGAATTTGCTGCTAATGATTCGCGTTTTATAGTTTTTCATATTTCAAATGGTGGGCAAAATAGAGCTAGAAATATTGGTTTAAAAAACGCTAAAGGTGATTATATTGCTTTTTTGGATGGAGATGACAGATATCCATCTTATGCCCTTGAAGAAATGTATAACTGTATAATTTCTAATGACTGTGACTTCCTTGCAGGTATGCGAAAACCAATATTCAAAGATGATAATGTCAATGAAGAAGAATTATTAAATTTTAAAATAGATAAAGGCCTAAATAAGCATTTATTTTCTCCATTTTCACAAAAAGATATAAACGCAAAATTATTGTGGAATATGGAATGGTTTATGACCGCTCCAGGGAATTTAGCAAAAAAAAGTCTTTATAAGACCTTTTGTTTTAATGAAAAATTAAATTATGGAGAAGATCAAGTTTTAATAAAAGAACTTTTTTTCAATACTCGAAAATGTATAATACTCCCAAAATGTATCTATTTGTATGTTCAAAGAGCAGATTCTTTAACACATAAAAGAAACGCGCATGCTGTAGATATAATTCAATCTTTTTATGAGATGGCAAAAGTTTTAGAAAAATACAATGCTTATGATAGATATTACTACTATTGTTATATCATTTACTTTAGATGGATAAAAGTGCATTGGATTTATCACTCAAAAATAGATGGTTTTAAAGAATATTGCAGAAAATTTCAGGAATTCATTTGTACTCGTGATAAAGCAAAGATTCCTAGAAAATATGAAAAATTTTTTGCAAGAATACAAAATCCAATTACCTTTTGGTGCGTAGTGGCGTTTCCTGTTTATCTAGAGATTATTTCTTTAGAGCATAATTTTAACAAAGAGTATAATCACTTAAAATCACACTTTAAGAGATTATTTAAATTTAACTTAAATAGTTTATTAGAAATATTTATAATTCCATTTTGGTTGTGTAGATGTCTATTAAAAATAGTTTTAAACAAAAAAAAGGTAAATATATTCATATGAGTAAAATAAATATATTAGCAAGAACAGCATGTCTGGGTGGTAAAATTTTAACTTTTTTTGATAACGTTAACGTTGTAGAATATTGTGCAAAGCATCGCGTGGATTATATCTTAGATTGTTTAAAAAATCCAACTTGTACTGTCCAATATGATATATTATCACCATTAATAAAAGCGGATGATATTAGGTATTATATTAATGCTGAAAAAAATAATTTTTTAGGTTATAAGAATATCGATATGATTTTTATGGATAGTTTTTCTGAACTTGCTGATAAAAAGTTTTTAAATCGTAAAATTGGATTTGAGTTTTGCGCTTGTATACAAGATATTAAGATTGATAATGTTGAGTTTTCAAGCGATTATGAAGTTTTAGGTTCAATATCTTTAGAAGAAATAAAAAATTATTACAGAGAGTTTTTAATTAATATAAATCATTTTTATGGAGAAATACCAATTATTTTCATCAATTTTTCTCCAAAATATGAATCAAGGGTAAACTATATCAAAAGAGCAAATATCATTGCTAAAGCAATAAAAGAGCTAAGTTTAGATTTTCCTAATCTTTATCCTATTGAACTGGAGGATAAATATGTACAATATCCTAAAGATGGTATTTTATATCATTATAGTGAAAAAACTTACAAAAAATATGCATTTAAAATAAAAAATTTAAATTTAGGTTTACATTTAAGAAGTAAATTTAAAGAAAAATTAAAAAAATTTGTAAGAACCATTTTTTCTGTGACAAATCAGCGTACTAGTTTAAAGAAACAGAAAATAATAAGATTTTTGGGTGCAAAAATTATATTTACAGTTAAAGAATTCAAGAGAAAAAATATTATTGATTTTAAGGATATTACTGTAATAGTTCAGGGGCCAGTATATAAGAGCACCTCACAAGTGATTTGCAGCATAAAAAAATACTTACCCGGAGCTAAAATTATTCTTTCGACATGGGAAGGGGAGAATATTGAGGGCATAAGTTGTGATAGAATTCTTTTTAATAAAGACCCCAAATCATATATTTGCAATAAAGATTCTTTAATATATACAAATATAAATAGACAATTAAAGGCTATTCAGAATGCTTTTCAATTTGTTAAAACAAAATATGCAATGAAACTTCGAAGTGACCTGTATTTAACGGATAATAAATTTTTAGAATATTTTGACGATTTTCCAGTATCAAATGCAAATTCAATGTTCTTTAAACATAGAGTAATAGTAAGTTCTTTAACTTCAAAGCTATATTCTGATTTTCCAGGGCATAATGACCGTCTACTTCCTTTTCATGTTTCTGATTGGTTTTTGTTTGGATTAACTGAGGATGTTAAAGATTATTTTTCAACACCGTTAATAGAAAATGAAAAATGTTTTTCTCAATATTTTTATAAATATCCTCAGAAAAATCCTGTGCCATCATTTGCTTTTAGATATGCACCAGAGCAATTTTTTTGTTATAACTGGGCAAAAAAATATATAGATATTAATTTTGATGATTGGACTGATTATAACGATGAGAATCAACAAATTGCACAAGAAATTTATGCAAATAATTTTATATTTTTAGATACAATTCAACATGGCTTATATTCAAATAAGCACTTGGATTTCATCAAAAAAAATGATGGAAATACATATTTTTTTAATGGTTATATAACGCATCTTTATTTTTTAAGCCTTTACAAAAATTTTTGTGATGAAAATTTTGAAATTCCTAAAAAGTATGTAAAAAATGCGAATACAAAAATTCAAACATTAATAAATCAGAATTTTATAACTAAGGAAAAATTAACAAAAAGAAAAGGGGTGTGTAAACTTATAAAATTTCTGGAGTTTATTTTTCGAAATTTTATAATTCTATTATTACAATGCATTCAAGTAAAAAAAAGTCATTTTACACAAAATAAAGAATATGATTTAATTATTCCTTTTACTAATTGCAAACCTACATATTATTTAAAAAAGCATAATCTAAGAAAACATAGTTTTCCACTGGATTGGATGTATAATTTTGATGTAACTACTATAATAAAATTGTTTAATTGTAATTTTGATAACTTTATGAAGAAAGTCAAAATATATCAAGATATTGCTCATTCAAGTTATCATTCTATTATTGATATAAATAATAATGTAGTATCAATGCATCATTTTCAAAAATTTAAAGATTTTACAAAAGAATCAAAAAGATTATATGATTTAATGCAAAAAAAATTTAAAACATTGGATTATTCCCTAAAAAATGCCAAAAAATTATGTTTAGTTATGTGCTTCCCTACAAATAAGCATTTCGAGGAATTAAAAAAATGTTTATATGATAAATATCCAAATATACAGACAATAGATATTATCAATATTCAAAATAATGAAAAAATCTATCCTTCGGTTATTTTAAAACTTGATGACTACAGTTACATGTTTAATGATAAATACCAATATAATAATCCAGATTATGATTGGGTAGGTAACGAGTTCTGTTGGGATTACATAATTTCACAATTAAAAACAAGTAAGGCGGAAAATGAATAAAAGAATAGATTCAAATAATATATCAATAATAGTGCAAGGTCCGATTATAAAAGATGTTACAGAAAAATGCCTCAAGCAAACAAGAAAAGTTTTCAAGAATTCTCAAATTATTCTTTCGACATGGATAGGAGAAAACACTGAAGGATTAATTTATGACGAGTTGATTTTATCTAACGAACCATTAAAAGCAAGATTTAATAAAAAAGACGATAAAGAAGTAAATCACACAAATTTTCAATTAGTTTCAATTCAAAATGCATTACCTAAAATAAAAGGCAAATATTGCCTAAAACTAAGAACAGATGCATATGTTAAATCAAGCTCTTTTTTAAAACAATGGGATAAGTATCCTAACTTTAATAAGAACTACAAATTTTTTAAACATAGAATTCTTATTCCTTCTGTGTATTCCAGAGAAGCATTCGATTTAACAGGAATTCCTATGCCATTTCACCCTTCTGATATTTTTATGTTTGGCTTAAGCGAAGATATTATAGATTATTTTGCTAAAACTAATTTGATGACTGAAGATGAATTAGGCAACTGGAAATATTTACATCCAGAAAAAGCACCGTTTTCGCAGTTAACCTATCGTTATTGCGCTGAACAATATTATTGTTATAATTGGGCAAAAAGACATTTAACAGAAATAGTTTTTGATGATTGGAGCGATTGGAGTAATGAAAATATAAATATTTCTAAAAAAGTCTTATATAACAACTTTGCTATTTTAGATTATAAGACTCACAAGATTTCCACTTTAAATGTTAAACATAAAAATTCTAATATTAAAGAGCAAAAAATCCCCTATTTAATAACAAACAAGCTTTTTGAAAAAAGATATCATGAATTTTGTGGGTTTAATGGTGATATCAGTATCGTCATTACGGGTATTGTTGAGAATACAACAAAACAAACCCTGAGAAGCATTAAAAAATATATACCAAAGTCCGAAATAATTCTCTCCACATGGGAAAACTCGGATTTAACAGATGTTAAAGGGCTATATGATAAATTAGTTTTAAATAAAGACCCTAAAGCTGTAATCTTTGATGATAAAGAAAAAAAGCAAAATAATTTAAATCGTATTCTTGTATCTAGCCAAAACGGAATTAAAGCGGCAACAAGAAAATATGTGCTAAGGCTCAGAAGTGATTTGATTTTAAAAAATAACAATGTTTTAAAACTTGCCGATGATTTTAAAGTCAGAAACCCTGAAAAATCTTTATTTAAACAAAGAATATTTGCCTATGATATTTTTTCAATCAAATATAATATAAAGAAAACTATCAGACAAAGAATGTTGTTTCATGTTTCGGACTGGTGTTATTTTGGTTTGAAAGAAGACTTAGAAGAATTTTTTAATGTACCACTGGTAAAGGAGCCTGATTTTTCAAGGTATTTTGAATCTCACACTAAACCGTCAGAAGATATTCATCAGTCAAGACTCTGGAAAATGTCACCTGAACAGTATTTTACCTCCTCAAATGCCGCTAAAGTCTTTAAAAATCTTAAATTTGAAAACTATCTTGACATTACTCCCGAAAATATCAGGATTTCAGAAGATTTTATCATAAATAACTTCAGAGTTTTCACTCAAAAAGAATGGGGAATCTCAACACTCAAAAACCAGTACAAAAATCAGAAAATGCTTGTCTGGCTGCCATTTACGTATTATTCAAACTCCGAGCAGAAAAAAGATTACAAAAGGTATTGCGACCCATCCGCCGCTTATAAAGAACTTAAACTCCTCTCAAAACTATACAACCTCAAATACTTCGAGCAGCTCCGCAAACACTTTTTGCAATTCGCAATGCTCCCGCCTTTTTACAAAAAGCCGGAAGCACTATTCTCTACAATTTATTATCTAATTTTATTTACATCTTCATTAATAAAGGAGTCGTTATGCAGGAAAAAATAACTTCAAAAGACATTTCGGTCGTTGTTCAGGGACCAATCATCAAGCACAAAACTGAAAAATGCCTTAAAAGTATAAGAAAAAATCTTCCGGAGGCTGAAATTATACTCTCAACCTGGGAAGGAAGCAGTATTGACGGGCTGGATTATGACATTCTCGTTATTAACATTGACCCCGGTGCCGTCCGTCAGAAAAAATTTACAACAGCTAAAGTGTTCAGCAATCTCAACCGGATGATTTTATCCACAAACAACGGTATCCAAAAAGCCGAACGAAAATATACGCTCAAATTAAGAACAGATGCCTGCATTGATAATACCGGTTTTCTGAACATGTTTGAGAAATTCCCCGCAAGGTTCGATGAGTACAAGCTCTTTGAGCACAGAATATTAACCTCTACTCTTTATTCCAAGTTCGCAATTACAGACCATGAAAACAAAGTAGAAATACCGTTCCACGTCTCTGACTGGTGGTTCTTCGGGCTGACAAGCGACCTCAAAAAGTTTCTGTTATCTTCCAAACCCGTCGAAGAACCTTATTTTTCAAATTATTTTGAATACCCTGAAAATGCCGGAAAAGTATCAGTATTTAAAAAATTTGACTGGCGTTTTGCACCGGAACAATATCTTGCATATTCCTGCTTTTCTAAATATTTTGAAGATATAAAAATGGATGACTGTTCAGAGATTACCGATGAAATTATCGAAAAATCAAAGCGCTGTCTTATAAATAATTTTGTTTTTCTGGAGTACAAACAATCCGGAATCAGAAGTTTGAAATATTTGTTCAGCAAATTCGAACCGCTTGCAGGTGATATTTATATGGATTTGTATACATTTTTCTGTTTTGAATCAGAATATAAAAAATACTGTGATTCTTCTTATATATCGTTTTCTGAAAACATTATTTTCAGTAATCGGGAATCAGCGTACGGAATCTTAAGATTATACAAACATATCTGCAAGTTATTTGATCCGGAAGCCTCTCTGAAAACCAAACTTGAACAAGTTTTAATTGGAATACCCGTTTCTGCAGTAGCTTTAATAAAGATTTTTTTAAAAAGCTCCGGTAAATAATATTGTTATATATTATATGCGATAAATCTGCAAAGTTCTATAATTTTTTCGGGGTAAATCCCGATAATTAATGTTGCAGCGGCAGTTATTACAAGTACAAACTTCTGTGAAAATACCGGTGTAAGTACAGGAACTTCCGTATTTTTGTCGCATCTTTCAAAAAGCGGGAGAAGGATTTTCAAGTAGTAGAAAAGTGCAACGACTGTCAGAATAAGAAGAGCAAGCAAAAACGGAACAAATATCAGACCGGAACTTGCAATGGCTGTAAACAGATAGATTTTAGCAATAAAACCCGAGGTAATCGGAAAGCCTGCAAGAGCAAGTATTGAAAATGCGTAAGCGCCTGTAAGCCCGTGGTTATTGTAAAATATTCCTTTAAAACTTTCTGCATTCATATCGTGTTTATCAGAACAAATGTTCAAGAAAGCAAAGGCAGCTATATTCATTAAAACATAGCACATCAGATAAAATATAACAGTCGAAAGGTTATAAACTGATACAAGACACGCGGCAAGCAGAACATAAGAAGAGTTTGCCGAAGCCGAGCAGGCTAGGATAACTTTTACGTTACTTTCTTTTATAGCGTAAGTATTTGCCCAGAGAGCAGTGATAAGCGCAATAATTGCAACTGCATAAGTTAACTCAAAACTGTTTGAAAGCGGAAAAACCAGAAGCCTGCATAAAATTCCGAAAATTGCAAGTTTGGGTATTGTTGATAAAAACGCCAGAACAGAAGTTTCGGTTCCTTTATAAACATCAATTACCCAATTTGCGAACGGAAATACCGCCAGTTTTGAAATTACTCCGAGAACTATCATTATTGCAGAGATTGAATACATAATAGAAGGCGGCTGACTCATAACAATTTCATATATTTGTGACAAATTAATCGAGCCTGTGATTCCATAAAGGTAAGAGACTCCGAACAGAAAACCCCCCGTAGAAACAGCAGAGGTCAGCAGGTACTTAAAAGCAGCTTCTTTTGAGTGATAACCTTTGGCGGAAGCAATAAGAAAATAAGTAGAAAAGCTCAAAAGCTCAATTGAAACAAATAGGGTTAGAAAATCGTTAGCAGATATTACATTCATTGCGCCAAATATTGCACAAAGGAGAATTGCCTGAAAAGTATAGGCGTTTCCTTTAATGGTTTTGATATGCTGCCTTGTAAGAAGTGCAACCAGAAATCCGCATACGAGTATTAAGAAATCGAACAATAGGGTGTAGCTGTCAGACATAATTGAGTTTTTAAATGCAAAATACTGCGGCTCTGTCTGGACTGTAGATAATAGGATTATGCTCAAAGATATACCGAGAACAGAAACGAGTCTTGCGTATCTGTATAATCTTGGTGATAAAACCAGGCTTAATATCAGCTGCAGAATTATGAATCCTGCAAGAGATATTTGCGGTAATAAAATATTAAATATATCGTTTAGCATTTTGAACCTTTCTTTTTTTAGTGAATAGTGAGGAGTGAATAGAATTATTCTTCCCCTCGCCCCTTGTGGGAGAGGGAAGAATTTCTTAGTGAGCGTATAGCGAACTTAGAAATTCGGGTGAGGGGTTTCCCCGTTTGGATTGCTTCGGGCTGAATGGCTGTCCCCTCGCAATGACGCTAAGCTTGTAGTCACACTTACCAACCTAATTTATTTACCCCCGCAATGACGCTAAGCTTGTAGTTACACTTACCAACCTAATTCATTTACCCCTCGCAATGACGCTAAGCTTGTAGTTACACTTACCAACCTAATTCATTTACCCCCGCAATGACGCTGGACTTGTAAGTTCACTTACCAGAGTGCTGTCATTGCGAGGCGCGTGAGCGCCGTGGCAATCTTTTTTGTATTCAATTGTCAATTTTAGTTTTATTGTTGGGTTTCACCCAACCTACAGCTTTTTTTAGTGAATAGTGAGGAGTGAATAGTAAATAGATATTATATCTTATTATCAAATTCAGCTTTTATCAATGTAGGTTGGGTGAAACCCAACATTAACGTTGTTCTCAGTCACTCCGTCACCAATACTCTCCTACCCTACCATTCCAAGCAGTGTTCCCGGGAAGATTCCGAAAATTATAAGCCCTGCAAGGACTGATGCCAGAACTATAAATTCGTGTACAGTTATGTCATTAACTTTTTCAAATTCGACAGGAAGCTCTCCGAAAAAGCTTTTGTGGAGGAATTTGAGCATATAGCAGGAACTTATTATAAGGAGCGGAAGTGAGAATACCGAGACGAATTTTAAAATATCAGAAAAATCAGCCTGCATAGCGCCGAGTATTGTTAAGATTTCACTTACAAACGGTGCAAATGCCGGAATTCCGATTGATGCAAGAACAATTACCGTTGCAAAGCCGAAAAGGCGCGGCATAACGACAGCAATTCCGGATAAGGTATTGATATCCCGCGTTTTGCATCTTAAATAAACTATTCCGGCTACCATAAACAGACCGCAGGTTACGAGTGCGTGAGCTACCATGTGGAAAACCGAAGCTGAAAGCCCGATCCGGTTTATTGCACATAAGCCTAAGAGAATAAGCCCCATATTTGAAATGCTTGAATACGCTACAATTCTTTTTATATCAGTCTGAGCGTAAGCTACGAATGCTGTATAAATTATATTTATTATGGCAAATATTGCAAGAATCGGCGCTATTGTGATAAAAGCGTCCGGAAGAGTTTCATAATTAAAACGGAATATACCGTATGCGCCTGTTTTCAATAGAATCCCCGCAAGAATCATACTGACCGGCGTCGGCGCGTTTGTATGCGCGTCGGGAAGCCAGGTGTGAAGCGGAATTATCGGGAGTTTTACGCCGAATCCGATAAGCAGACAGACAGCTATAATGTTTTGAATATATTCTGGTATTCTTGAAGCGTTAATATCTGTAAAACTTGCGGATAGAATGCCGTTTGAAATAAAGTTGTAGTAATGCAGCAGCAAAATTCCGAGGAGCATTACCATGCTGCCAGAGAAAGTAAACAACACAAACTTGATTGCAGAATTTTGTGCCCTCTTTTCTTCATCTTCTGTCTCAGAATTTTTCCATTTACCCTCACCGTGGGCTAAGGAACTTGTAGTTTTTACTTCCAGACCTTTCCATTTACCCCCACCGGAGGCAGAGATATTTGTAGGTTTTACTTCAATCCCTTTCCATTTACCCCCTATTAAGAAGTAGGCAGGGATTAGTTCTAATTCCCAGAACAGGAAGAACACAAACATATCTGCAGATGTAAATATACCTAAAATAGCGCTTTCAAGCAGAAGGAGCATTGAATAATAGAACTTATGGTTTGCTCTTATGTTGAATTTGCTTGCAAAAGATGAGAGGAGAAAAACAAACGATGTGAGCATTACAAGAATCATTGAGATATTATCAATTCTGAATGCAAATTTGATACCTACAGACTGAACCCAGTCAAGCCCGAAAAAGTGAATCTGGCTTGTGTACGGGTTTGCCGGATCAAAGAATGCCAGCATAAGAATTGAATACAGGAAATGAAATCCGAAAACAGATTTTGAGAATCTTCTCACAACGATTTCATTTTTTGTAAACAGCGGTGATATCACGAACATTGATACCACAAGCGGCATAAATATTAAAAACGGTATTGATAAAAGTTTTTCCATATTTCTCCTTTAGCTCATCTGATTTATCATTACAGTATATCCGATTATTACCAGACATAGAACAATTGTTACAATAATAAACGCGTACGCATTGTAAGTCTGGACATTTTTAGTTTGCAGCTTTCCGCCCCATTCGGAAAGTTTTTTTGCCCCGGAGGCTGTGAGTGCTGCAGCTTTATTCATAATGTTTGTTTCCATCCAATTTACGGTTTTTACTCCGGATTTTGCGAACCATATCAGCGGTCTATAATCTGCAAGTATTTTTACATCTATAAAATTAGCAGCATTTGATATAAAATCATATATTTTTGTCAGGATGTTATTGTAGAATTTTTCAAGAAGCCGCGGTGTATTTGAAAATTTTGTAAGCAGATTTTTCGTATGCAGGAAATAGACTGCCGCCCATCCTGCGAGTGCTGCCCAGAAGGGTTCTGCAACTTTATAGGAAACTTTTTCCCTTATAAAGAAATAGAAAAGAATGTTCAAGATAAACAAAAAAGCTATCGGAATATATTCAAATGTGTCAATTCTGTTTACGAGCGTTTTATCTTTTATCATAACAATAGAAATTCTCATAATATAGAAAGCTGTCATAAAGGCAGTTATGCAGTACAAAACAGAAAGAATTGTATTTCCGCCGAGTGAGGCGAACAAAAATTCTTTGGAGACGACTCCGGAGAAAATAAGCCCGGAAAGACTCAGCCCGCCGAGAAGGAAAGTAAAATAGTTAACATAATTTTCGATTTTTTCGAGCGACAGGAAGAGCATTGATTTAATAAATGCGTGCGCGATAAGAAAAATTAATGCAGCTTTTATGTTAACTATTCCGACTGCCAGAAATATCAGCCCGAGATTTGCGGAAGTCGAATAGGCAAGGACTTTTTTTGGATGGGTTTCAATTGCGGCAAGGATTGAACAAATGAGCGCCGTTAAGATTCCAAGCCCTGAAATTATGTACATCAAAGGCTCTTCAAGTGTAAATACCGGAACAAGTCTTATCAATAAATAAGCCCCTGCAACAACCATTGTTGCCGAATGCAGAAGAGCACTTACCGGAAGCTTTGCTTCCATTGCATCCTGCAGCCAGGTATAAAAAGGAAACTGGGCGGATTTTACCGCCGCGCCTGTTATAAAAAGCCCGCAAATTAGGTAATAAAGCGGGGTTGAAGTGTATGCAGACAGTATGGTTGAGATTGCGTTCATATCATCAAACGAAAGTGTTGCAAAAGTTAAGTTTCCGCCATACGAAAACATTATGTATGAAGAAAATATAATAGCTGCAATAAGAGCCGTGTCTCCGACTCTGTTCATCAAAAACACACGCCTTGAGGCTTCGGATTTTTCTTTGTTTTTGTAGTCAAACCCTATAAGCAGATATGACATAACTCCTACGAGCTCCCAGAAAAAATACATCTGGAAAAGATTCGGGCTGAATAGAAGCCCTGCCATAGAGAAGTTAAACATATTGAGGTATGCAAAAAATCTGTACCTTTTAGATTCGTCTTTCATATAAGTTACAGAGAATAATTGCACAAAAAAGCTTACAAGAAATAGAACAAGCGCTATTATCAAAGAGAGTTTATCAATATGCAAGCCAAATTCAAGCGAAAATTTCCCGATTTTTATAAACGGAAGAGTCTGTTCTACAACAGTATCCAGTTTTATCAAGCTTACCGAACACATCAAAGCCCCGAGAAAAGATGAAAGCAGGGTTAGAAGGTATATAATTTTATTGTTTACATAAACAGCAAAAAATCTCGCGCCCATGATTATTAAAAATATCCAGAGCGGAAGCAGAAGTATTAAATATATGTTGTCTAAAATCAAGTTTTGTCCTTTCTTTTCAGTGATCAAGTGATCAGGTGACCAAGTGATCAAGCGGTTGTTTTAAATTTATTGTTATTTTTTGATTTTGTATTATTTTTATTTATTGAATATTTCCTTATTTTTCTATTCTTGATCACCTGATCACTTGGTCACTTGATCACCGTTCTACCCTACAACTCATTAAATCTCTCAATACAATCACTCTCCTTTTTCTGATACATAAGATAGAAGAGGTATAGCGCAACTGCAAGTTCTACCGCTCCTAAACCTACATAAAACAGTGATATAACATATCCGTCAAATTTCATATTGTCACAAAATGCTGCAAACGTGATGAAATTGATATTTACCCCGAGAAGCATAATTTCTATAGAGATTAAAACTTTAATCACATTTTTTACAATAACCGAGCCGAGAAGCCCAATCAGAAACAAAAGAAGCCCGATTGATAAATAATGATACATTGTTATTTCCATTATACCCTGCTCCTTCCTTTTTTGTGAACCCTGAGCATTCCAATCCCTGCTATAACTATTGTTAAAAGCAAAGATACAAGCTCAAATGCCCATACATAATCAATAAATAATGCTCTTGCAAAAGTCCTTATTGTATCAAACGCATTTACCTGCAAGACTTCCGACGCTCTGAATGTGTCCGGCATGATGACAAGAGACATCATTGTCAGATAAACAAACGCAAGAATAAAAATTCCTGCAAACAGAGGCAAATAAAACGCAAAAGTTCTTTTGGTCTTATTCTTAGTTTTTTCACCGCCGAACATTATTGAAAGCCCGATAAGAACCGGAACAGCAAAACCGTATATTGCAGCCTGAATTATTGCATTGTATTCAGAACCTAAAACATAGAAAAACAACGCTCCGAAAAAGAAAACAACAACGGACGAAAGAAGCGAATATACAACATTTTTTGCAAACAGACAGAGCAGCGCAAAAACTATTATAAAGGCGGAGGATAAGTAAAAAATTACAGGATTATCAATCATTCGAACCTCCTTTATAACAAAGTGTTAAATCTTTTTTGTCGTCGGATGCCAGTTCATATTCTTTTGTCATTTTGATAGCACCTTTCGGACAGTAGAAAGAACAGTTGCCGCAAATTATGCACTTCTTTAAATCAAATTTGTATTCAATAACTTTTCCGTTTTCGTCTTTTTTAATACTTATTGCGCCCGACGGACAAACCTTTTGACAGATTCCGCATCCGATACAGCCGTTTACTTCCGGCTTCCCCCTGAAAACATCGTTCAAAATTCTTTTCTTTTCCGGATATTCAAGAGTAACAGGACGTTTAAACAAATGTTTAAAAACGACAAACATACCTTTTATTAAATTTATTGTTCCTTTTATTATCATTTACCCTCATAAGTTTCTTTTATTGTCAAATATTACATTTCTCTTGATCACCTGATCACTTGGTCACTTGATCACTGCCAAAACCATTTACCCATTTACCCCCCTGCTCCTGCGAATTTTATTATCACCGCAACAAATAAATTAAGAATAGACAACGGCAGCAGATACACCCAGGAGAACTTGATTAAGTCAAATGACGCAAGTCTCGGGAGTGTTGCTCTTATCCAGATTATTATAAATACAAGAATTGAAGCTTTTAAGAAGAGCCAGAACGCCTGCTCAAAATAGATTAAAAATGATGAGCCGAAAAGGTATTTACCAAACGGTGAAAGATATCCGCCCAGAAACAGAATTGAAATAAACATTGCGTTTGCAAAAAGCATTGCGTATTCGCTCAGATAAAATATTGCAAATCTCATGCCGGAATACTCTGTATTATATCCGCAAACCAGTTCGCTTTCTGCTTCCGGAAGGTCAAACGGGCAGCGGTTGAGTTCTGCTAAAATGCAGATAAAAAGAATTATAAACCCGAGAATGCCCGGAAATATAAACCAGCCGGAAAACCACCATTTTGAAGTCTGGGCAAGAGTAATTCCCGTGAGGTTCATGGAGGAGGCGAGAACAACAACAGACAGAATTACAAAGGTTATAGGAAGTTCATAGCTCAAAACCTGCGCAATACCTCTTGCGGCGCCAAACAGGGAATATTTGTTATTGCTTGCCCAGCCGGCTAAGAATACACTTAGAACCGGAAAAGCTGCAAGAATAAGGTATAAAATAACATTTGTACTTGTATTAACAAAGGTGAATTCAGCACTATATGGAATTATTCCTAATGCTGCAATTATCGGTACAAACACGAGAACCGGTGCAAGGTTGAATAGAAATCGGTCAGCTTTATCCGGTGTGATATTTTCTTTGCATAAAAGCTTAAAAGCATCGGCAAGAGTCTGCAAAAGCCCCCACCATCCGACTCTGTTCGGACCCTTTCTCTGGGTGAAAAATCCGAGAAGCTTTCTTTCAGCAAGTACCAGCCCGAGAACAACAACAAGAAGCGCTATTGCAATTATACAAAACGGTATAAAATAATATGTGATATCTCCGAAAAGTTTCGGAATATTGTGTTTCTGTAAAAATTCTATGTAGAGGAAATAAAGATAATTCATTATTTATCCACCTCCGGCAGGATTATATCAAGCGAACCGGCTATTGCTATAGCGTCATTCAGATATTCTCCGACGAGAAGCTTTCTCAAAAGGTTAACCGAATAATAAGATCCGGTTCTCCATTTTAACCTGTAAGGCTCTTTTTCTCCGTAAGAGCGGACAAAGCAGCTTGCAATTCCTCTCGGGGCTTCTATATCCGCAAAATAGTCGCCTTCCGGAAGCTTCATATTTACAGGATTAATTAATTTCTGTTCAAGCGCCGGAGATTTTTTTAGGTAATCAAGCGCCTGGCGTACAATTTTCATGCTCTCTTTGATTTCCAGAATCCTTGCCCTGTACCTTGCCATGGAGTCTTTTTCTTTTAAGATAACTTTTCCAATATCAAACCCGCTGTATAAACTATCCTGAAATCTTGTGTCAAAATCCGCTCCGCTTGACCTTAAATTGACTCCTGTTATTGAATAATTAAGCGCGGTTTCTTTTTCTAAAACACCTTTATTTACGACTCGTCTAATAAAAATCGGGTTTTTTTCAATAAGATTTTCGTAATCCTTAAGCTTTGACGGCAAAATTGATAATATTTCATCAACATCTTCAAGATAATCAATATCTCTTCTTACACCGCCGAAGACAAAATAATTGTACATCATTCTCTGTCCGGTAATTTTTTCAAAGTATCTTAAAATCATCTCTCTTTCTCTGAATGCGTAGAAAAACGGAGAAGTTGCTCCTAAATCCATTAAAAACGCTCCAATCCAGAGCAGGTGGGAAGAAATTCTGTTAAGCTCCAGAAGCATAACCCTGATTGCACGGACTTTTTGAGGAAGTTCAACTTCAAGCGCTTTTTCAGCAATCCGGCATAAAAGCTCTGAATAAAAGAAACCTGCAAGATAATCAATTCTGTCAACAGTCGGAAGATACTGGATATAAGACATTTTCTCCGCCATTTTTTCCATCCCGCGGTGAAGATATCCGATATCCGGCTCGCAGGATAAAATCTTTTCTCCGTCCAACTCAAGAAGGAGTCTTAAAACCCCGTGCGTAGACGGATGCTGCGGTCCGAGATTTAGTTTAAGCGTTGTCGTTGTTGTCGTCGTCATTCCAGCACAACCTCGTATCGTCCTGTACATAATCTTTTCTTAAGGGATGTCCGTCCCAGCTTTCCGGCATGTAAAGCCTCTTTAAGTTGTCGTGTCCCTTAAATTTTATCCCGAATAAGTCGTATATCTCATTTTCGTCAGCTTCTGCCGATTTAAATATATCAACAATACTTTCCGCTTCATCTTTAACACAAACAGAAATAAGCAGGCTTTCTTCATCTACGGTTGAATATAAATTGTAGACAAGTTCAACCATTCCGTCTCTGTTATGAATTGCAATTATCTCTTTTAAGATATCGTAAGGATAATTATCAGTAACAAATTTTATGACCTCGTGAAGTCTCGATTTTATTAATATTTTACTCCCCCGAAGCTCACAATCCGCGAAAACTTCGCTGAATTTATCCCAATCCATCATGACCTCCTTTTTTGATAAGAATACCTTCATCCTCAACAAGTTTTAAGTCATGTGAATTTACAAACTCTTTTCTCGTAAGAATTGATTCTTTTTTTATTTTATTTTGTAATTTTCTTATAGCGTCTAATAAAGCTTCCGGACGCGGCGGACACATAGGAAGATAAATATCAACAGGGATAATTTTATCAATTCCTCTTATAACTGAATAAGAAGTATCAGCGAACATTCCTCCGCCGCAAGTGCAGGCTCCCATTGCTATTACGTATTTAGGTTCTGCCATTTGCTCATATAATCTCTGCAAAACGGGCGCCATCTTGTGTGTAATAGTTCCCGCGCAAATGAGTAAGTCAGCCTGTCTTGGAGAGCCGCGGAAAACTTCGGAGCCAAAACGCGCAATATCGTTATCAGAAGCAACTGTCTGCATCATCTCTATTCCGCAGCATGAGGTTGCAAAAGTCAGCGGCCAGAGTGAATTTGCTCTGCTCTGATTGAGAATAAAATCTATTGAAGTTAGTATAACACCCGGGATTCCGGAGGAAAATCTGTTTTCAGCCATACTATTCCCCCCACCTCAAGATTTTTTTGTCTATTGCAAAATACAGCCCGAATAAAAGAAGAGCTACAAAAATAAATGCTTCAATTATTGCAAATAATCCCAATTCGTTTACAAATACGGCAAACGGATAAAGAAAAATCGTTTCTATATCAAAGATTAAAAAGAGCACTGCATAATTGAAATATCTTATATCAAACTGTATTCTTGCATCATTGATTGGCTTAATACCGCATTCGTATATGGAATTTTTGACAGGTGTTTTTTTCTTGTACTGACATACAAAACCGGCTATCACCATTGCTATTGCAAAAAGTGCAGATAGTAGTATGAATACTGCTAAACAAACAAGTTCTTTCACCGGCAAAACTCCTCTTTTTATTATTGTACTAAAAAATTATCTGATATAATAGATATTATTATATAATGTTAAGATGAATTATATGGGACGATTGATTAGATTTTTTTTAGCTGTATTAATAATTTTTGTTTCAATTTCTCCTTCCTATTGTGCTCTAAAGGGAAAGCTTGATTATCGGATACCTGTTGATTATACAAAACTTTCGGAGGAGGAATTGGATTCAAAGGCTGGAGTGTATTATAATCTTGCTTTAAAAACTTACAACGGCAAAATTAATGATGAAATGACATCAGCCTTAAATTTGTATGCAATTTTGTGTAACAAAAATCCGAAAAGTATTTTCTACAAAACAAGGCTTGGAACTCTCTACGACATAATCGGCAAGGATAGGTATGCAAAAGGGTGTTTTTACGCCGCAATAGGTGTTGATAAGTCGAAGCCGGAGCCGTTTTTCAGACTGGGCGAATTTTATTACAGAAGAGAACGCTACAAACACGCATTAAAGATGTATAAAATTGCTTACACAAAAGGGTATCAGGGACATTATGATACACTTTATAAAATCGGGGATATTTATGAAAAACTCGGAGATACGGAAGCAGCTTTAAAATATTTGAAACTCGCTTCACAAAAGAGCCCGAACTCCGAGCTGGACAGCAAAATCCTTAGAGTTGAAAACGCAAATCAAATAAATAAAGAGTATTATTCAGATACAAGAATAAGGCTTATTGAAAGATAAAAACTTACTGATTTGTAAGTTTGTTAAAATTGTCCAGATAAGTCTGCGCAAGTTTCGGCTTGTTTAACTGTTTGTAAACATACGCTAAATTGTAATGAAATTCCGGAATATCGGATTTTAACATAATAGCTTTATTCAAATTTGTTTTCGCTTTCTTTATCTCGCCGAGCTTGATGTAGGTACAGGCTAGGTTATACAAAATATACGGATTTTCTTTGTTTAATGATGCCGCTTTTTTGTAATTTTGAACCGCCATATTAAGCTGGTTATTTTGTGCGTAATAATTTGCAAGGTTATAATAAGCTTTATAGTATTTTGAATCTACGGAAATTGCTTTCTGGTACATAAAAACCGCATTATCTTTTTCGCCTTTATCTTCCAGAACATTCCCCAAAATCAGCCAATCCTGCGCGGAACGCTCTTTTTCGTTGATTTGGAGAATTAAATCCATAGTTTTCTGGTAGTTGTTGTCGCTATAGAATGCAGTCGCCTGCTTGGACAAATCTTCCGAAGCAAAACAAGCAGGATATATTAGCAATAAAGCTGTAACTAAAAATCTTCTCATACTGAAATTATATAAAAAAAGCAACTCTTTATCAAATGGTATAATTTTTTACAAACACTTGATTTTACCCTGTAAAAACTTTTTTACATTTTCCCCATACCCCTTTACTTTGTTATTGTTCATGCTAGCATGATTTTATAAGGAGAAATATTTTTATGAAAAATTACGAATTATTAGCAATTTTTAAACCAAGTCTCGATTCAGAAGAATTAGACAAGATTGTGGATAAAATTTCCGAAGATGTTAAATCTATGAAGGGATCTGTATCTTCTGTAGACAAAATGGGACGCAAAAAGTTAGCTTACGATGTACAAGGTTACAGAGACGGCTATTTTACAACTATGATAGTATCTCTTCCTGCCGAAGCTGTAGTTGATTTCAAGAGAAACTTAAAACTTAATGAAAATGTTTTAAGATTTATGTTTATGGAAGAAGCTAAAAAAGCTCAGACAGTATAAGAGGAAGAAAAATACTATGACATTAGCTAAAGCAGTTGTTACAGGCACGGTTTTCAGAGCTCCGGAGAAACGTTTTACACAAAACAATGTTCCGGTCTCATCTTTTGTCCTGAATATCGGTGACAGAGAAGAAATGCTGATTAGAGTTGTTGTTAAAAGAACCGCTCTTGATGAAGTTGTTTCCGGTATTTCTAAAGATGACAGAATCCTCGTTGAAGGCAGATTGCAGATTACAACTGTGAAAAATGAAAGCGGTGCAGAGAGAAGAATTTATGAAATCGACGCGAACACTATAGAACCGATGGGTGCAGGCTCAGCCACTTCATCAGGCAGTTCTAAAACTACGGGCGAAGATATTGTAAAATTCTCTCAGGAAGAGTTCTCCGATGAATTAATCGGTGAAGACGAGATCCCGTTCTAGGTGTTGCGCACGTAGATATCGGGTCGGGTAGCATTGCGCTTGCAAGAATTTTGTAGAGGTACTAAAATTCACTCTTGAAAGTTCAAAGAGTAAATAATAAAAAGTGATTTCTTGGTCACTTGATCACCTGATCACTTATTCACTGACAAAAAGGCTAGAAAGGCAAATAAAACAATGGCAAAACAAGATGCTCAGGATAGAAAAAAACGTAAGACCTGCTCATTCTGTGCAGATCACGTAGAATCTATCGATTACAAAGACGCAGCAAAATTAAAAAGATACTTAACAGAAGCAGGAAAAATCATTCCTAGAAGAGTTACAGGCAACTGTGCAAAACATCAGAGAATGGTTACAAAGGCTATTAAAAAAGCAAGAGAAGCTGCAATTATCAGTTATGTATTTGATTAATTTTGAATGCAGAATTCAATTATAAATATAGGAATGGTAAAACAAAATTTTGCCATTCCTATGTTGATGTTTGTTAGGACTAAAAAGAAGGAAAGAATTATGAACAATCAAATTACGATTAGATCAGACCGTCAAGATGATTACACATTCCAGTACAAAGGAGAAGATGTTGTTTTAAAAGCCGGCAGTATAATCAGTATTGCAGACGGACTTGCGGAAGTTGTTTTACCTACCTGTAAGATGAAAGTTGTTAAAAATCTGATTGTAATAAAAGATGATGTAAAATAATTGAAGGTCTGGCGGGTTGAACAATAAGGTTCAACCCGTTCTATAACTTTATTAATTCTTAGTTAATCTTTATTGTGGCTGATATACTCAGTTCTTTAAATTTTTAGTTTTTATCCCAAATTTAGCCAGTTTTAGTGCCAGTGTATTTCTGCTTATACCTAATTCTTCGCTGATTTCCATTTTTGATTTACCTGAGCGGAGCAACTGTTCTAATTGCTCTTTTGTAATATTTTTAGCACTGTCAAACTTCCTTTTAGCAGTACTTACTAAATTGTATTTACGTATTAAACTATGATACATAACCGGCGGAATATCATACATTTCGCATATTTCCTGCGGGGTAGCGCCCTCATCTAAATACATTTGAATTTCATCTGTTTTGGCTTCCAATTCTTTAAGCCGGTTAATAGAACCTGATAAAACTGTTGCTACTTTTGTTTCCTTTGCCTTATGATGAAAGGTTGTTGCTGCTATATCTAATTCCTCTTCTGCTTTTGCCAGTGATTCCCAGTTCTTAACTGTTTCTTCCAGTTTATTTCTAGGAACCTCCTTTAACCTTGCGTGATGTTTATAGTTATAATTAACCTCTAAACGTTTCAATAAGTGATAAAAAAGAGGATTACTTATATTTAATGTATTGCATATTTCCTTAACAGTTAATCCTTTATCTACAAGAGTTTGTAATTCTTCTTTTGTAATACTTAAAGTGTTAGCTTTATTTTGTCTGAAAGCAGTCATTATTCCGAATCTGTTAACAAGTGTCGAATAGTTTCTTCTGCTAATATTAAGTTCTTTACATATTTCATCGACATTTTTGCCGCTCTCTATAAGTTCTTCCAGTTTTTCTTTTGTAACATTATTAATGGCTTCTTTTTTTTGTAATATTTTGGTGCTTATTTTAAGTTTTGTAATAAGCCTTTGGAGTGTTGGTTGTGCTATTCCAAGTATTTCAGCTATTTCAGGATATGTTTTTCCGCTTTCTATTAAATTTATAATATCCTCTTTTTTAACCTTAGCAACCCGTTCTTTAGATTTTTTGTATTTAGTTTGAATATCAAGTTTTTGTAAAAGCTTATAATAAACAGATTGTGATATATTTAACCTTTTACAAATTTCCTCAGGCGGCAGCTTATTATCAACGAGTTCTTGCAGCATATTCTTTGTTATGACTTTGCTGTTTGCACCGTGCATATAGTTTTTTAAATCAAATTTTTTTATTAAGTTATAATATGCAGTTGTTGTAATTTTGAAATATTTGCAAATATCCAGAATTGAAAAATGCTGCTTTAATAATTCTTCAAATTTTTCTTTTGAAATTTTGTTAAGTTCATCATTGTAATTTGATAATTTTGAAGGAAGTCCTAATTTTTTTAATTGTTTATAATAATAAGCAAGTGAAACTCCGAGTTCTTCTGCAATCTTTTTTTCGGCAAATCCTGAATTGCGCAAGTTGAGCACCTGCTCTTTAGTAATAATTATCCCTTTTTTACCTCCAAAGGCGGGTTTAAATGAGAAATTATGATTTGTGTGTAAAGAATTGACTGTTATGTTCATATAATAGGTAAAACTTCTAAAAATATTTTTTGCCGGAAGTTTTTATATGTTATCACAAAGATTGACAAGAAATCTTTATAGACTAAAATATAGAATATAACTTAGTATAGTAAGTTAACGTAGTATATTTAATCAAAGAAGGAGATTAATCTCATGGCACGTGAAAAGTA